>JABFWM010000672.1 GCA_013362195.1 Acidobacteriota bacterium | reverse complement strand
GCTTCTATGGTTCGCAGTCGCTGCCGTTCGGTCGCACGGTGTTCCGGACACTCGATGCGGTCACGAGCGGCGCGCGCGACGGGGTGCTGCGCGCGGAGTTTGCGCTTCAATCGAAGCAGGACGTGCTCGGGACGGAGATCCAGGCGTTCACCTTCTCTGGCGATCGGACGACGCGGCAGATCGACTGCGTGTTTACGATTCGCGCCGACCACGGGCCGATCACGATCAACGACACCAAGGAGGGCACGTTCGCGATCCGGGTCGCCCCGGAACTCAATTCGCCGCCCGGCGTGATGGTGAACGCGCGCGGCGGCACGGGCGAGCCGCAGATCTGGGGAAAGCCGGCTGAATGGGTGGACTATTCGGGCACGATCGGCGGCGAGCAGGTCGGGATCGCCATATTCGACCATCCCCGCAACTTCCGACATCCGACCACATGGCACGCGCGCGGGTACGGACTGTTCTCCGTGAACCCGTTCGGGCTTCGCGCATTCACCGGCGACGCCAACGCGAATGGCACCTACCGCATCGACGCGGGCGGTTCGCTGACGCTGCGCTACCGAGTCGTCATTCACCGCGGCGACGCGCGGCAGGCCGACGTCGCGGGCGCCTACCGCCGCTACGCGGAGGCCGCGGACCGCACCGGAGGCGAGTGATGAAAGCCGTGCCGTTCCTGATTGCCGCGCTGCTGGCCGCGGCGCGCGCCGCGGCCGATCAGCTCCCGTGCGATTTCGCGAAATATTCGGCGCAGCCCGGGCTCGAGGCGCGGATCCAGCAGGACGAGCTCGTCGCGTCGTGGAAAGGCCAGGGCAGCGACGAGCTGCGCATGCGTTACGCGATCGAGCAGGGCGAACCAATCGTCCGCGAGCTGGCGATCATGAAGAACGGCGCGTGGACGGCGCTTGGAGAAAACCTCCATGCCGAGTACGACGTGACGAGCGGCGTGCGCCGGATGTCGGAGCAGCAGGCGGCGCCGCTCCGCGCGCTCGGCGTCGAGCTCACTCCCGATGTCGTCGACGCGAATCGCTGGTATGCGTTCTGGGACGCGCCGCTGCAGGTGCCGGGGATGCGCGAGGGACAGCGCACGCCGCGGAACCTCGGACTGCCGCGAAGGCCCGACGAGATCCGCCGTGCCCACGCGACGTTCGCAAGCGCGTCGTGCCGCGTCACGACGGACGGGGCGCGCCTCGAGGTCGAGTTTCCCGGCCTGTCGATCGGCATCTTCTCGGGCGCGCTGCGGTTCACCGTGTATCGCGGCACCAACCTCGTTCGCATGGAGGCCGTGGCGGCGACGAGCGAGCCATGGGTCGCCTACAAGTACGAAGGCGGCCTGCGCGGCTTTTCGCGCGACGCGGGGTCGCGCATCGCGTGGCGCGATCAGGGCGGACACGCGCAGCAGTACCGCTTCGGCGGCGTGGCCAGCGACAGCCGCGTGCCGGTGCGCGCGGCGAACCGGCTGTTGATCGCGGAAGGCCGGCGCGGATCGATCGCGGTGTTTCCGCCCCCGCACACCTTCTTCTTCACGCGCGAAGTCGAGACGAACCTCGGCTATGTCTGGTATCGCCACGACCGCGACGATCGCTTCGGCATCGGCGTGCGGCAGGCCGACGGCGAGGATGTCGCGGAGTACAGCGAGAACTTCGCTCTCTACAACGCTCCGCCCGGGACCCCGCAGCGCATGGCGGTGTATGTCTACGCGACGGCGGGGGATGCCGACGCCGCCCGCGAGGCCGCGCTCGCCTTCACCCACGGCGACGTCTTCAAGCCGCTGCCCGGCTACCAGACCTTCGTCAACCACTTTCACCTCCGCTTCACGCAGCGCCTGCGCGCCCGCGGCTCTCTCGACGCGCAGATGGAGGATCTCAACGCGATGCGCGCGCTCGGCCTCAACATCGTCGGCTTGAGCGACTTTCACGGCGATCTGCACCCGGACGATGCCGGGCCGTTGCGGTTCAAGGACTGGAAGGACTACGCGGAGGCGTCGCGGAAGGCGTCGGACATCGACTTCCTGGTCACGCCGTGGGAAGAGCCGAGCGCGTATTTCGGCGGGCACTACAACGTCATGTTTCCGAAGCTCGTGTACTGGTCGAAGGTCCGGAAAGAGGGGCAGCCCTTCACCGAGCGCGACGAAACATACGGCACCGTCTATCACACCGGGAGCGCCGCCGACATGCAGCAGCTGCTGGATGTCGAGAACGGCTACTGGTTCCACGCCCACCCGCGCACGAAAGGGACGACGGGATATCCCGATGCGGTGTTCGACGCACCGTTCGTGAAGAGCGACCGTTACCTGGGCGTCGCGTTCAAGCCGGGCATGGGCATGGACCTGTCGGAGACGCGCCTCTGCGAGTGGCGGTGCTTCGACGCGGTCGACACGATGAACAATCGCTTCGCGTCGACGTCCCTTCGCCCGAAGTACATCATCGCGGACGTCGATACTTACAAGAAGGGACCGGAGGACGACCTCTATCCCGCGTTTCCGGTCAACTACCTGCACCTCGAGAAGGTCCCCGGTCCGCAGGACGACTGGACGCCGATCCTGAAGGTGCTGCGCGACGGCGATTTTTTCGTCACGACCGGGGAAGTGCTGATCCCGCGATTCAGCGTCGAGGGCGCCGGCGCGCGGCGCACGATCACCGCGGACGTGGAGTGGACGTTTCCGCTGGAATTCGTCGAAGTCGTCTGGGGAGACGGCCGCGCGATCGATCGACAGATCATCCGCGCGACCGATCTGCCGCCGTTCGGCGCCAGGCACTTCGTCCTGCCGTTCGACGCCGCGGGCAAGGCGTGGGTGCGTTTCGCGGTGTGGGATTCCGCCGGCAACGGCGCCTTCGTGCAGCCGGTGAAGCTGCAGACGCGTTAGCGGCGCGCCGCGTCGCGCCTGGCATACGGCGGCGACGTTCAACGGCCTCTCCTTCAACTGCGCCGCGGTCAGAAGCAACGCGTCGAACGTCGTCAATAATTCGATTCAGTGAGGTCCGCTCTCGTCCGTATCGCCGCCCGTGCGGCCTGACGCGGGCGGCGCCTGTCCTCCCATTCCTACCCAATCGCGTCTCGCGATGCTACTCGAGCGTTCACAGATGCACGTCCACAGCGGCATCGATGCTGGCAGACGCTTTGCCGCAGTCCGCACCGCAATCTTCAACCATGGTGCGCTGGCGAACGACGTTGGCGTCAGCGCGGCAGCAGAAGAAGGGAAGAGACATGCGAGTACGAGTGTTTCCGAGAGCGACCGTCGTGGGATCTGCGATCGCGATCCTGCTCGTCGCGAGCAGCATCGCCGCGCAAATCGACACGGCGGGCCTGGGCCAGTGGCGCATTGCGGGCCGCGATCTCAACAACTCGCGCTACCAGCCCGCCGAGCGCAGGATAGGCGTCGGCAACGTCGGCCAGCTCGTGCCGAAGTGGGTCTTCACCACCGGAGGAGACGTCAGTGCGACGCCGACCGTTGCGGGGAACACCGTGTACTTTCCGGACTGGGGCGGCAACCTGTTTGCCGTCAACGCGGGCACCGGACAGCGCCTCTGGTCAGCGACGATTTCGGAGTACAACGGGCGCCCCCGCAGCATGGCGCGCGTCAGCCCCGCGGTCTTCAACGATCAGCTGATTCTCGGCGACAACGTCACCGCGTCGGTGGTCCACAACGGCGCGCACGTCTTCGCCGTCGATCGCAACACCGGCGCGCTGCGATGGATGACCGAGGTGGACTCGCACCCCGCCGCCGTCATCACCGGGTCTCCCGTCTTCAGCGGCAATACGGTGTTTGTCGGCGTCTCGTCGAACGAGGAAGGGCTCGCAAACAATCCCGCGTATCCGTGCTGCACGTTCCGGGGCAGCATGGTCGCGCTCGATGCGACGACCGGCGCGATACGGTGGAAGACCTACACCGTTCCGGACAATGGCGGTCTCCAGGGCGGGTACAGCGGCAACGCGATCTGGTCGCCGCCGGCAATCGATCCCGCACGCCGCCTGCTGTACATCGGCACCGGCAACAACTACACTGTCCCGGCGTCGGTCGCGCAGTGCCAACAGCAGGCGATCGACCGCAACACGCCCAATCCGAACTGCACGGCCGCCGACGATTACTTCAACTCGGTACTTGCGCTCGATCCCGACACCGGCGCGATCAAGTGGGCGCGCAGGCTCTCACAGTACGACGCGTGGACGGTACCGTGCCTGTCGTCGCCCACTGCGGCGAACTGCCCGCGGCCGGCCGGACCTGACTTCGACTTTCCCGGATCCGGACCCAACCTGGTCGGCAACATCGTCGGCATCGGACAGAAGAGCGGCATCTACTGGGCGCTCGACCGCGACACCGGCGCGATCGTCTGGAACACCGTCGTCGGTCCGGGCGGGGTGACCGGCGGCATCCAGTGGGGCACCGCGAGCGACGGCAGCCGCATCTACGCGGCGATCACGAACAGCAGCCGGCGCACTTACACGCTCGCGAACGGCGGGCCGACGATCAACTGGGGATCGTGGGCGGCGCTCGATCCGCTGACCGGGCGGATTGTGTGGCAGGTGCCGGATCCCACGCCGGGCGCGCTCGATCCTGGCGCGTTGAGCGTGGCGAATGGCGTCGTGTATGCGGGGTCGTACTCGGGCAACATGCACGCGCTGAACGCGGCAACGGGCGCGGTGCCGTTCACGTTCGCGAGCGGCGGCTCGGTCATCGACGCGCCGTCGATCGTGAACGGCACGTTGTTCTGGGGGTCCGGCTACCGGAGGATTGCCCCGGGCATCGGCAACAACAAGGTCTACGCCTTCACCCTTCCGTAGGCCGGATCCGCTCGAACGCCTCGAGGGAGGCCCGCTCGATCCGATCGGCCTCCCTGAGCGTGCGCATGTTGCCCTTGCGCAGGCCGTCGGCGCGGAGACGCCAGCTCTCGATCCGCAGCCGCACGTAATTGCACGCATCGGTGACGAGCAGGCGCTGCTGGTTCGGGATCTTCCCGAGCGCCTGCATCCGTGCGCTCGCCGCCTGCAGATCGGGAAGGATCGTGCGCTCGACGAGCGCCGCCAGCTCCGCGCCCGTCGCGCGTCCCTTCACGAACCGCGCGACGGCTTTCTCGTAGAGCGCCGACGTCCGATCCTCGGCCGCGACGACCTGCGCGATCTGCGGTCCGACATCGGCGATGCCTCGCAGCGGCACCGTGCACGCGATCGCCAGCATCATCGTCAGGGCCATCGCTGCTGCCGTTCGCCGGAGCGGCGGCACGCTCGCGGCGACGCCGGGCGCCAAGGCCAGCCCATACGTGAATCCGACGGCGAGGCCGGCCAGGTTCGACGCATCGGCGAGGCGGCCGCTGAGCAGGGCGTACGCGAGAAAGATCGCCGCAACGCCCGCCGTCCGCTTCGCCGTGCGTAGCGGCATCGTCAACGGCGAGCGGCGTACGAGCGTCCAGATCGTCGTCGCGATCATCAGCCCGTAGACGCCGAACACGGCAGCGACGGCGCTCGTGCCGACCGTCAGCGGATCGGTGAAGAGGAGCATGAAGCTGCCGGCGACGCCCGCTGACAGATAGACGACGGCAAAGGTGATGGAGCCAACCATCCGTTCGAGCACGAGTCCGACGGCGAGCAGCCCGATGGTGGCCGCGACGCATTCGACGAACCCCGCGTGCAGGAAGACGGCGGAGAGCACACGCCACCACTCGCCGTTGGTGGTGCGCGGCGCGAAGTTGCCGCCCATGGCGAGCAGGGTGCCGGGATCGCCGATCGCCCCCGCGCCGAGCAGCAGGCGCAGGAACGACGCGACGTTGACGCAGGCGATGGCAGGCGCGACGATCGCGATTCTCGTCCGCGCCTGCAGGGCCTTGCTGAAGCTCCGCTCGTCGGGCCGCGGCGACGCCGCGCTTGCGAGTGGCTGCACCGCGGCAACGATCCGGTGCACCAGTCGTATGCGCTCCTCCGGCGTCATGACGTAGAGCGCCACTCCGCCAACGACCCCCAGCGTGAGCAGGAACAGCATGGCCAGGTGCCAGCGATGTCAAGTCCTGTGCCAGCGGCCGGCGGCGAATCCTGCGGCAATTTCCTGCGCTCCCGGCGCGCGAGTCATTCGGGACCGCAGGATTTGCCGCGCCGGCGACCAGTTTGTAACCGGTCGCGCCGCCCGCCGGCTTTCGTGTATCTTCCCGGCATGACTGACTGGACCCGACGCGACTTTCTCCGGACCGCCGGCATCGCCGCGGCCGGCGTGGCGCTGGCGCCGCGCTCGTCGCGCGCGGCCGACGCGCGCATCGACGTGCTGGTGGGCGAGCCGATCGGTCCCGTGACGGCGGATCACTACGGGCATTTCGTCGAGCATCTCGGCGGGGTGATCTACGACGGGGTCTGGGTCGGTGAACAATCGCGCATCGCCAACACCGGCGGCGTCCGCCAGGCGCTCGTCGATCACATGCGGCGTCTGCCGCGCGGCCCGATTCGCTGGCCGGGCGGATGCTTCGCCGACAGCTACGACTGGCGCGACGGCGTCGGCGCCGCGGCGGCGCGGCCGCGGCGCACGAATTTCTGGCTGAACGACATGGCGTCGCTGCCCGATTCGGCCGGCAAGTTCGATCCCAACGCGTTCGGCACGAACGAGTTCATGCGCTTCTGCCGCCTGGCCGGCGGCGCGCCGTATGTCGCGGCGAACCTGCGCAGCCTGCCGGCGCGCGATTTCTACCAGTGGGTCGAATACTGCAACGCGCCCGCCGGATCGACGTCGCTCGCCGAGCTGCGCGAGCGGGGCGGCGATCGCGAGCCGTTCGGCGTCCGCTTCTGGGGCGTCGGCAACGAATCGTGGGGCTGCGGCGGCAACTTCTCCCCGGAGGACTACGCGATCGAGTACCGCCGCTTCACCGCGTGGGTGCCGCGCTACGGGCTGCAGCTGGCCTTCATCGGCTCCGGCCCGAACGCCGGCGATCTCGGATGGACCAGACGGTTCTTCACGAAGCTCACCGAGAAGGGCGAGGGCGCGCTGAACGGACTGTGGGGCTGGGCGCTGCACCATTACTCGTGGAACGCGAGCCGCGGCGCGACCACCGACTGGAACGCCGGCAAGGGCGACGCGGTGCAGTTCACCAACGACGAGTGGTACGAGCTGCTCAACGAAGCCGATCGCATGGACGGCCTCATCACCGGCCACTGGGGCGTGATGGGCGAGATCGATCGCCGCCGCCGCGTCAAGCTGGTCGTCGACGAGTGGGGCGCCTGGTACAAGCCTGGCTCCGAGGTCGATCCCACGCACCTGTTCGGCCAGCAATCGACGATGCGGGACGCGCTGATTGCCGCGCTGACGCTGGATACCTTTCACCGGCACGCCGACAAGGTCGCGATGGCGAACGTCGCGCAGCTGATCAACTGCCTGCACTCGCTGTTCCTCGCGCACGAGGATCAGTTCGTGGCGACGCCGACCTTCCACGTCTTCGAACAGTACGGCGCGCACGTCGGCGGGCAGTCGGTGCGGATGGTGGCGTCGGCGCCCCGGATCGCGTATCAGCGCGTCAACGGCGCCGGATCGTTCTGGGGCCTCGGGGGCTCGGCGACGCTCAAGGATCGCGTGCTGACGCTGACGGTGGTGAACCCGCACACCACCGAGGCGCGCGAGGCCGAAATTTCGATTCGCGGCGCGGCCGCACGCACCGCGAAGGCAACCGTCATCGCCGCGCCCGAGATCCACGCGCACAACACCTTCGCGGAGCCGGGCGCGGTGCAGCCGAAGGAGGAAGCGGTCGCGGCGCCGCGCGATGGCGCGATCGTGCATCGCTTCGCGCCAGCGTCGGTCACCAGGCTGACCGTCACGCTTCAATAGTGCCGCTGGCCACCGTCACGGCCGACGGTGCCCTTCGTGATCGTCGTGCGGAGGTGGTCGCCGTCTCTTCGTGAAACCGGGTGATGAGCCGCCGGCCGT
>JABFWM010000217.1 GCA_013362195.1 Acidobacteriota bacterium | reverse complement strand
GGCACTCAGCACGCCACGCATGTCCATCGGGTCGGTCGCGATCAGCAACTCCCGGCCGATGCGGCGCCAGGCGCCCCGTGGTCGATCCGCATACACCTCGATGCCGAGACCATCGGGATCGTGCAGATAGAAGGCCTCGCTGACCCGGTGGTCGCTGCCCGCGACGGGAATGTCGCTGAGCGACAGGTGGCGAGCGAAGCGGCCGAGGGCGGCGCGGTCCGGCAGGAGAATGGCGTAGTGATACAGACCGAGCCGTCGCCCGCGGACGGCGGAGCGGGCTCCCGCCCGTTCGATCAGCTCGATGAGAATTCGATCGTCCTCGTGGGCGGTGAGCGCCGCATGCCCGGCAGATTGCTCCACGATGCGAAAGCCGAGGGTGTCCTGATAGAACGCGAGGGACCGCTCGAGATCCGCAATCTGCAACGTTACCGTTCCGAGGCGCGTGGCGTCAGGGAGCCGGTCTCCGCG
Organism: Acidobacteriota bacterium; assembly: GCA_013362195.1. Taxonomy (GTDB): domain Bacteria; phylum Acidobacteriota; class Vicinamibacteria; order Vicinamibacterales; family 2-12-FULL-66-21; genus QHWT01. Next base: position 7,445 of record JABFWM010000217.1, on the reverse strand, counting down.
CGGCGGCTCTCCATATGTTCCAGGCTCGGCTGGTTGAGCTCTCATCCCCTCGCCGAAGATGTCGTGGGTCGTGACGCTCATGGTCTTCCTCTCTGATCACACGGTCGACGGACTCCCGCAGAAGATTCAGGACTTCTGCGCGGCCACTGCGTTCAGCAGGCGAACGGGTTCCGCTTCCGCGCGGCGCCCGCCGATGATCGAATCAAGCGAGTAGGCGCCAGCGCCGGTCACGGCCAGGAACGCGAGCACGCCCAGCAGCGCCAATGCGAACTCGGCGCCATTCGGCAGGAACAGCCCGGCGCTCACGTGGACGAACAGGATCGCGCCGAGCATCGTGACCGCGAGTCCACCCGCGGCAAGGCGCGTGAGCAGACCGACGATCAGCGCGAGGCCGCCGAAGAGTTCGACGAAGGCCACCAGCGGGCCGGTCAGCTCGGGCGCCGGGATCCCCATGTGTCCGAATGCGCCGGCCACGCCGGCGAGCCCGAACACGAACAGCTTCTGCGCTCCGTGGGCGACGAAGATCGTCCCGACGACGGTTCGAACGCTGGTGAGGCCGACGTTCAACTGGTTGGCGGACGGTTGGGCGAACAGCGACATGTGCTTCTCCAAGTGCGTTTACACACTGAGTGTTAAAACACTTATTTGGGATGCGAACGCGGGTGATCTCGGTCATGCGTCAGACTCCCGCACCCGTTCGAGAAGTCCGATCAACGTACGAAGGTCCGCCTTGCTCAAGCGACCGAACCGCCGCTGGTGCTCCTCGGTCACGGCCCCCTCGACGCGCTCGAGCAGCTGCATCGCACGGCCGGTGATCCGGGTCGTGACCAGGCGCCGGTCGCTTTCGCTCCGCGCGCGTACGACCAGGCCGGCGTTCTCCATGCGATCGAGGAGGCGCGTCATGTCGGGCATGCGGGTCAGCATCCGGTCGCGCACGTCGTTGCGGCAGAGGCCGTGCGGTTCGGCGCCGCGCAAAATCCGCAGCACGTTGTACTGCGCCAGCGACATCCCTTCGGGCTTCAGCACCTGCTCGAGCTCGTCCGACAACACCGCCGCGGTGCGCAGGACGTTGAGAAACGCCTCATGTGCGGCGCTCTGAAAAGGCCGGCGCTGCCGAAGCTCCGTGCGAAGTCCGCTGACCACGCCACCATAATAGGTGTTTACACACTCAGTGTCAAGACTCCGACAAGCCGCTGGCGGACGTCGCGTCTGCTCGACCGCCTTCCGGAGGGGAAGCGGGGGCCGCCTGCCGTCGCGCGAGTGTTCGATCAGGTTGGGGGAGACAGTGTGTAACGCGGCGTGGTGCTCAGCTGAGCTCCTGGGCGAGTCCAATGAGGATCCCTTCAGGGCCGCGGATGTAGCAGAGCCGATACGCGTCTTCATACTGGACCACCTCGCCCACGAGCTGCGCGCCGCGCGTGCGGAGCCTCTCGAGCGTCTCGTCGATGTCGTCCACGGCGAACATGACGCGCAGGTAGCCGAGAGCATTCACGGGGGCGTTCCGGTGGTCCGCGACGACACGCGGCGTGAGAAACCGGGAGAGCTCCAACCGGCCGTGGCCGTCCGGCGTGCGCATCATGGCAATCTCGACCCGCTGCTCGGCGAGTCCAGTGACGCGTCCGGCCCATTCGCCTTCGATTGTGGCCCGCCCTTCGAGCTCGAGGCCGAGCTCGCGAAAGAAATCAACCGTCGCGGCGAGGTCGTCGACGACGATTCCCACGTTGTCCATCCGTTGAAGTGCCATTTCTCCAATCTATGAGGTGACGTGTAATGCTGACAACCGACCGCGGACGATCAGGACCACCGCGCGGGCGAGGCATCCCGGCTGGCGGCGTTGCTCCTCTCTCAAAATACGGCCGGTGTTCCCGGTGATCGCGCCATCCGGCGGCCCGGAAGTGTGACTGTCACCGTTCCGGGGCTGGGCATCGCGCGCCCGGAAGTGTGACTGTCACCGTTCTTTGCGGCACCGGATGCCTCAACCCATCCCGGGCATGGACGAGCGGGTCAAAACCGAGGAAGACCTGCCGTGTCCATCCAATACAGGTGATCCCGCCGCCGATGCGCCAGCGAGAGCGTCTGCGCATCGTGCTGCACCGTGTCCTTGAATCCCCGGCCTTCGCCGCTGCGCGGATCGCCCTCGTCGGGTCGCGGGATCGCCGCTCCATCCCTCGACGTGCCTGCCAACCGCCTCGAATCCTTCCGATCGCCGACCATATGCATGCGCCTCAGTAGCCGCGTGGGTCGTGGTCCCTGCCGTGGCACGTGAGATAGCACTGGCCTCTCCCCGCGCCGGTGACCTCGAACCGCAGACGCCCGCTGGAACTGGGTGAGACGAACCGCGTGTCGAAGTTGATCAGGCGGCTGTTGTTGGTCGTGGTGCCCTGCGTGCTGCTGATGCCATGCGGATCGTGGCAGACCGAACAGGGGGCCGCGGCGATCGTCAGGTGCCGGCTGTGTTCCTTGAACGAGGCGTCGGACAGAATGCTCGTCCGACTGTGGCACTTGTAACAGAGCGCGTACGCGGCCTGGGATTCGGCCATCGTGCCCGTGTCCATGTCGTAGCGCGCCACCAGCAGATGCTTGTAGTTCGATCCGTGCGGGCCAGCCGGCCCGCTGCCCGGCGCCGGCGCCTTCGGGCCGCTGTCGTTGTCGTGGCAGTCGGTGCAGTAGATGACGCTGCCGGTCGTCCACGGCGCGACGAGGCTCGGCACGAAGGTGCTGCGCCCCGCCGCTTCCACCGGGTGGTACGACGGGTTGGCCGGATCGAACTGCAGCCGCTTGTTGAACTGCGGCGCCTGGCGGGTCGGATACGGTGGAGAGGGCCCCGTCGGCTCCGCCTTGTTCGCGGAATCGCCGTGGCACTTGAAGCAGATCTCGTACTCGCTCACCGAGGGCGGCGAGCCCGCCGGTTCCACGCGCAGGCCGTTGCGGTCGATTCCCCAGACGCCCGCAAGCCGTCCCGATCCCTTCGGCGCGGTGGCCGCGGCCGCGTGGCTGGCATGCGGGTTGTGGCAGTCCGCGCATTCGGCGTGACGCGCCGCCGTGGCGCTCGTCTCGGGCAGCTTGAACCTCGCCGACGCCGGAGACTCCGACGCGTCGTGCGCCGATGGCGTCACGCTGTAGACGGGATGGCGGTAGGCCTTGGTGAATTCCGCCGAGATGTTCGTTGCCGCGATGCCACTCAGCCCGTGGCACGCATCACAGGTCTTTTCCTCGACATCCTTCAGCATGCGGCTCGCGTTGCGCGCCGTATGCGGCTTGTGGCAGTTTTCACACCCGTTGTCCGCGACGGTGGTATAGCCGGTGTGCGCGCCCTGCAAGGCCGTGAACGGCTTCGTCGAGACGCGATGCGAGCTGGGCGTGGTCGACCAGTAGGCCTTCTGGTGGCACGTCAGGCACAGAGCCGACTGCGTATTGCGCTTGACGAGGAACTTGTGCGTGACCGAATCGAGGTCCTGCTGGTGGGGATCGTGGCAGCTTCGGCACTGCAGCATCCCGTGCGGATCGAGCTTCACCGGGTCGCCCGTCGGCGGGTTCACGATCTGCGGGCCGGTCACGGGCACGAACGAGATCGGATGATCGTCCGAGAGGTCGGCCCCGAGCACCGCCGCACCGGTCAGGTGCGACGCCGCGTTCAGCCCCGTCATGGCAATCGACCCCCTCGACAGCGTGGCGCCGATCGCGACGGTGCCGTCGTGGCAGCTCAGACACAACTTCGCCGACCCCGTCGGCGCGCCGGGCGACCCCGCCATCGTGGTGCTGCTGTACGGCGTGTAGGTCACGCCCGATTCGCCCTGGTTCCAGAGCGGCGGCGCGGGGCTCGCGTTGTGCGGCGCGTGGCAGAAGATGCAGATCTCGGTCGTCGCCGTCGCCCGCACGGTTCCCAGGCCGCTCACAGAAAGGTTGTGCTTGTTCAGCGGCGACGACACGGGCGCCTGCGCCCTCGTCCTCATCTGAAACGTGATCGCCATGATGAAGAGCAGTGCCAGCGGCGTGAGCCGCGCCAGCACGCGGCTCACCGCGCCTCCTTCAAGTACTCGAACACCTGCACGCGGCCGTTCGAGGAGTCGGCGACGTAGATGCGGTCATCCGCGATCGCGATGCCCGTCCCCAGCCACAGTTCGCCGTCGCCGTGCCCCGGTCCGGCAAAGCTGAGAAGGAAGCGCCCGTCGCGATCGAAGATCTGCACCACGTCGTGCAGCCCCTCGACGACGTAGATGTGCCCGTCGCTGTCGACCGCCACGCCTTTCGGCCGGTTGAAATCTCCGGATCCATCGCCGAGGTGCCCGAACGACGAGAGGTGCCGTCCCTGGGCCGTCAGGATCTGGACGCGGAAGTTCATGCTGTCGGTGACGTACAGGCGCCCGTCCTGATCGCGCGCGATGTTCGTCGGGTAGTTGAACTGGCCCGGTTCGCCGCCCCGCGATCCGAACGATCCGAGCACGCGCCCCTCGGGGCTGAGCGTGACGATGCGATGGCCCAGCGTGTCGACGACCTGCAGGCGATCGTCGGCGGCAACGATGCCGGTCGGACGCTGCAGTCCGGCCTCGCGGCCCACGCTCCACTGCCTGCGGCCGCTCGCGTTCATACAGATCACCCGGCCGGCCACGGAATCGGTGACGAACAGGCGGCCGCCAAGCGTGGCCACGCCAATCAACGAGTCGCCCTCGACCTCGAGCTTCGAGTAGCTGCCGTCCCGCAGATCGTAGGCGTGCACCGCGTGGCCGCCGGTGTCGGCGACATACAGACGGCGCTCGGAGCCCATGGCCACGCCGTAGGGCTGCGCCATGACGGGAACGTCGCCGCCGCCGGTGATGACACGCCACATCCGGCGGAACAGCGACCGGCGAACCGACGTCTGCGGCGCCAGCGACGTGACGAAGCGGATGCGCGGCTGCGCCGGCGGCTCGGGCCACACGCGTTCGGGCCGCGGCGCGGCCGGACGCGCTTGCGCGATCGGACGATCCGCACCGGTGCTCTCGGCGCGCAGGACGGCGACGGCTGCCACCGCGGTCGGCAGCGCGAGCGCGACCAGCAACGAACGGAACCGGACACAGAGAGCGGTCATGGCGTCAATGCGAAGCGTCGGCCGACGCGGACGAGAAACTGGTTGCCCGTAAAGGCGTGCGGATCCATCCGATCGGCGGTGGTGAGCGCGAGCGTGGTGTAGCGGTGCTCGACGCCGAAGGTGAACAGGCGCAGCCGATAGTCGAGGACGCCGCTGGTGTAGTAGCCGTCCTGATCGAGCCGCGCGGCGGCGGAGGCCGTGTGCTCGCGGCGCGCCGTCACGGTGACGTGCACGGGCCCGATCAACACGCCGGTGAACGCCACACCCGCGTACTCGTTGGCGTCGTCGCCGGTGAACGCACGGTTCTGGAATCGGCCGGCTGTGAACGCGAGGCGGCGCTCGCGGGTCAGCTCGAACGATGCCGACGCCGCCGCCTGGGTGTAGCGCGTGCGGAACAGCTGCGAGGCGTCCCCGCGATCGATGGCCGCGATTTCATAGCTGGCGTCGAGGGTGATACGCGAGGTCAGCGCACTCCGCGCGCTGGCATGGGTTCGCTCCTGCCACTGGTTGCCGAAGGCGAGCAGCTCGTCGCGGGAGCGGCCGCGCTCGTAGCCGGCGCCGAGCTGCACGAACTTGAGCACGCCGGTCGCGACGTCGGTGCGTGCGCGCCACAGCCGGGATTCGCCGTCGCGGCCGCGATCGCTCCGGTTCCAGCCGCGGCCCGTTTCATACGCAGCCGTGGCGCGTCCGAGCCGGGTCGCGAGGCTGTACTCGGCCCCTGCGAGGCCGCCGCTCGTGAGCACCATCACATGTGCGCCGCCGACATCCTGGTTGCGTTCTCCATAGGTCCCGCTGCCGTGCAGCACCAGACCGGCAAACGGGCGGTAGCGCGTAGTCGCCGTCGTGAGCAGCGCGCCCGTGCTGCCGCCGGCGGAATGCTCGCGATCGAAGCCGACGTTCAGGTCGGCGGACAGCCGCGACGCGCTTTGATGCGCGAGGGTGGCGGTGGCGTAGCCGAGCGACACCTCGCCGCCCGGCGGCGGACGGTAGGCGTCGACGCCGATGTCGGTGAAGCGGTCCGGGACGTCGAAGAGCGAGTAGGTGGTCCGGCGTCCGGCGCGCACCGTGCCCCATGTCTTGTCTGTGGCCCGCGCGACCAGCTCGTAGCCAAGCTCGCTGTAATGCTGACGGAATGCATGCGACAGGCCACTGTCGAAGCCGTCGCGCTGATAGCGCAGGGTGTTGCGGAGGCGCGGCCCTTCGCGCGCGACCAGCGCCTGCAGCGAGCTCTGACGCTGAAGCGCCGACAGGTCGCCGGCGGCGACGCGCGCCGACGCGTCCTGGTAACTCACTTCGACCCGCGGCAGCGACGCGGACACGAGCTGCCAGTTCACGCCGAACTCCGACCGCGCCGTCCTCAGCTCCGGCGTCGATCCGGGAGGCAGCGCGAACCCGCCGCGCAGGGCACCCGACTCGGGGTAGTTCGCCGACTCACCGCCGAAGCCGCGGGAGGCGCGGATTGAGGCGCGAAAGGGGCGCGTCGCGAACAGGTTCGCGGCCGCCTTGAAGCCTGTCTGCTGGGAACGGCTGTCGTCGCTGCCGAACGTCAGCGCGTTGCGGTTGAAGGTGAGCTCGCCCGAGTAGCTCACGAACCGCGGATCCCACAACACCGATCGATACGCGAGCGTGTAGGCCTGCGTGAAGGAGCCGGTGCCCGTCTGGTCTCCGCCCGTGTCGAACGTCGACCGGCCGTACCCCCAGTCGACGGTGCCGTCCAGGCTCTGCGCGGCGGTCAGCACCGGCACGAGCAGCAGCACGCACGGAAAGACGGCACGGACCCACGACACGCGTTATCCCCCGAAGCGTCCGCCGGCAACACGGCTCTCGACGATCTCGATGCGCGCGGAGGCGCGCAGCCGCTTGGACCACTCGGCGCCCGCCTGGCTGCAGCGCGTCTCCGTCAGGTCGCGTACGATCGTCGCCTTCATGTCGAGAAACGACTTCGGCACCGGCGGCCGGATCTCCGCGACGCGCAGCAGATGGAACCCGTAGATCGTCTGGATCACCGGCGTGACGGTGCCCGGCCGGGCCCCGGCCAGGGCGCGCTCGAATTCATCGATCAACTGGCCGCGGTGGACGAACCCGAGATCGCCGCTCTTCAGGCTGCTCTGCGGCGCCATTGGAGACTCCGGTTTCGAGTATTCGCGGAGGAGCGTGTCGAACGGCGTGCCGGCCGTAATCCGGCGGGCGGCGTCCTGCGCCGCGCGCCGCGCGCGCTCCCAGTCGGCGCGCGAGGCCGAAGGATCCACGCCGATCGTGATCAGCGAGACGCGCAGCTGTTCGGGCTGCACGAAGCGCGCGGGGTTCGCGTGGTAGTAATCGGCCGCATCACTGTCGCTGATCCGGCACCGGCTGGCCACGACTTGCTCGTAGGCCT
>JABFWM010000509.1 GCA_013362195.1 Acidobacteriota bacterium | reverse complement strand
GGAGCCGGACAGCACCGCAAGGCCGGCGCCGCCATCCGCCGCATGCGGTTGCGCCAGCTGGCCCCAGATGGTGACGAAGTCATTCCAGGACTTCGGCGTCCCGTGCTGCGTGACCGATTGCGACCGGTCGGGATCGTAGAGACCCAGCACCGACGCCTGCACGCGCGCGCTGGATCCTCCGAGCGTCGAAGGGTGAGCCGGGTTGCCTTCGATCTTCGTGGGGCGCCCTTCGTGACTCTCCACGATCAAGCCGTAGGCGCTGCGGCGGAACGGCATCGTCGTCGCGTAGTAGCGCGGGATGCCGGGAACGATCTCTTCAGGCGCGGTGACGTAGGGAACGATCTCTTCGACCGGGCGCCGGCATCCGGCGAGGCCGGCCAGCGAGAGCGACGCCCCGACGAGCATCATCATGTCGCGCCGCGTCATGCCGTCGGGCAGCTCCGACGCGCCCTCCGGAAACTCCCGTTCGAGCGCGGCGCGGTACTCCGGCCGATTCTCGATCTGCGCGAGGCTTCGCCAATACGTTCGACTCACCGGTGGCACCCCGAACACTCAGTAGGCGGATTGACCGGGCGTCCGCCGAGCTGTGCCGCGAGCACGCGGGCGTCTCGCGGCGGCGTCCACTTCATGTTGGTGACCTCCGAGACCGGCCGGCGGTTGGGACCGGGGTTGCGGTGGCAGTCGAGGCACCAGCTCATACTGAGCGGCATCATCTGCGTGACCGTGTCCATCTCGTCGATGCGGCCGTGGCACGTGACGCAGCCGATCCCGGCCGCGACGTGCGCGTTGTGGGCAAAATACGCGTAATCGGGCAGCTTGTGGACGCGAATCCAGCGCATCGGGCGGCCGCTGGCGGCGCTGTCGCGAATCGGCGCGAGTGCCGCGCTGTCGCGCTTCACGAGCTGATGACAGTTCATGCACGTCTGGGTCGGCGGCACGTTGGCGACCGCCGATCGTTCGACCGACGCGTGACAGTAGCGGCAGTCGAGGCCAAGCTCGCCGACGTGGAGCCGGTGGCTGTAGGGGACGGGCTGCACGGGGCGGTAGCCCACGTCCGTGTACCAGGGGGAGAAGAAGTACCAGACGCCCGCGATGGCAACGACTGGCGCGAGAGTGCCGGCGAGGGCGGCCGCGAGCGGGAGCTGGTTCCACCACCGGGGGAAGATTTGGGCCAACGGCTAGGACTCCATGGCGCTGGAGAACAGCCGCCCGAACGGCGAGTCCGCGATGGAACGGTGTTGCCACATCCTCGCACCCACACAAGAAAAATTGCACAGGGGAACGACGAGGCCCGTAGATTGAGGGCGCGATTCTACCCACGCGATGGCGGGGCTGCAAGACCCTCCCGTCCACCGCGCCTGCGCCGCTACTTCAGTTCATTCCAAATGAGCTCCGCATTCATCCGCACGCGCGACGGGCTCTGACCCGTGTCGCCCGCCGGCTGGCTGTATCCCGCGTCCAGGAAGCGGGCCGGCACTCTCCACGTGCTCGCCACCTCGTCGAGGGTTTTGCCCGCCTTCTTCGCCGCCCGGACGGTCTCGACGAAGCCCCGATTGAAGTCGATGTACATCTTGAGGTCGTCCATCGTGAGCGTGGTCGCGTTGTGGCCGGTGATGACCACGTCGACATCCGGCAGTGCCGCCGCCCTGGCCAACGTGTTCGCGTACTCGAGGCCGCTGCCGCCGTTGTTGCCATCCACGATCGGAATGCCCTTGTTGGGGAACACGTCGCCCGCGTGCATGGCGCGAGCCGAGGGGAACACCACGAAGGTGTCGCCGCTCGTGTGCGCCGCGCCGAAGTAATGAAGCTCGACGCGATCGTTGCCGCTGCCCAGCGTCAAGGTGTCCTTGTAGGTGCGCTTCGGCAGCCCCACACCCTTGCTCTCCTCGAACATCGTCCGCGGCGCGGTTGGAACCCCTGTCGGCGGACGCATGTCGCGCATCAGCCTGGCGGTGTTTTCGTGCGCCACGATCTCGACGGTCGGTGGAAAGTCGACGTTGCCGCTGACGTGATCGAAATGCGTGTGGGTGTTGACGATGGTCGTCACCGGCTTGTCGGTGAGCTCTTTGATTTTCTCGAGGAGCGGCTTGCCCCAGCCGGGCAGCTTGGTGTCGACGAGCAGCACGCCATTCGCGGTGACGAACACGGCGGTGTTGCCGCCGCCGCCGCGAACGACGTACAGGTTGTCGGTCAGCTTGTCGACCTGCAGAGCGGACGCGGATGGCTGCGGTGTGCCCGCCTGTTCGCGCCCGGACGCGGCGAGGACCGCCGACAAGGCCCCGGCGATCACGAGTGCGCCAAGAACGAGTTCCCGCTTCATCGCGCTCCTCCCGCGACGTGAACGACGCGGCTCGGGTCCGGATCACGTCGACGGGCGTGATACTAAGGGAAACAGCGGCGGGCGACAACGGTCTTCGGTGACGACCTGCCAGCGCCGCCGGGTGGTGCGGAAGGCGCCGTCAGGGCTGCGACGGCAGGAATCTCGCGTGGCGGACGGCGGTGGCGATGATGTAGACGCGGAGGGTGTTGCCGGCCGCGTCCGCGGGATCGAGAAAGAATCCCTGCCGCGAGAGATTGTCGTTCAGCGTGGATCCGAGCATGACCTCGCCGTCGTTGAACGTGACTTCGATGCGCCGGCCGTTCGACGGGCCCTCACACGTCAGCCGATCGACTCGCGTCGGATCGCCGGCGAGCTCCCTGACGAAGAACACGGCCTTGACCGAGCCGAGCGGCACGAGGAGGCGGTCGTCGGTGGTGCCGGGCGACGAGGACAGGTGCAGCTGCGACCGCAGCGAATGGAAATCGTTCGTGTAGCCGCGGAGCAGTCGCCCGTCCACGAACCGCACGACGACCGCCTGCCACGCGTTCGCGGCCGGATCGGCGCGGCATGATTCCGCCACTGCACCCGTGTCGGACGCCGCGAGCGGTTCTCTCACCAGGCCGGGTACGGCGGCGGTCGCGTGGTTCGGCGTCCGCATGGCGGCACGCGGAGCGGTGCATGACGCGGGGGATCGCACATGGAACCCGCGCAGCAACGTGATCAAGTACGCGCTCGCCTTCAGCAAGCGGAACTGTGTGCTGTCGGGCGCGAAGCCGGCGGGAAACTCGATGTTGAGCACGCCCGGCGGCGTGCGCCGGCTGGCCGTGACGTCGAAGTAGATCGATTCGGCCCCGTCGGCCGCCGCCGCCGGCGCGCCCATCACCCGGATCGCGACGAGCGGCATGGCCTGCCGCAGGTGCGCTTCGATCCCGCCCATCGCGGCGCGGATCGATTCGATGCCTTCGAGCGCGCGCAACGCCCGCGCCACCAGCTCCGCGAGTTGCCGATCGGCCGGATCGGTGCGTCGCTCCGCGGATCCCTGCAGGACGCGCAGCGCGTCGAGCATGCCGGTGACCTCCGGCGATTCTGAAGCGGTGTCATCGTCGGCGTCGACGTAGCGATCGACAATGCTCTTGAGCGCGAATGCGGCTCGAAGGTCGTCGACCGGCGCGGCATGCGTGCGCGGCCCGGGTCCGAGCAGCTGCGCCACGTCGAGCGAGCGACGGAACGCGCACGCGCCGCGATAGCAGGGGGCTTCGCCGAGCGCCGAGATCTGCGACCGCAGCACCCGCGAGGCGATCACGGTGTCGAGCGTGTGTCCGATGAAGTGCAGCACGAGGTCGGTGTTCGGGCTCACGCGCGCCTGCGTTTCGAACAGCGCACCGCCGGCCGAGACGTCAATCACGTGCACCGCCGGCCCGTACTTCATCCGCGCTTCGCGCAGCCAGCTCAGATCCTGGGAGGTGACGCGGGGATAGACACGACGCTCGAACCCGTGCGGCGAGAGCATGCGCGAGTCACGCTCGATCCGCGGTCCCGCAGGCTGCGCCGCCTCGTCATGCGCCCAGGCCGGGATCGCCGCTTGTGCACGAACACTGCTCACGATGTGTTTCACCAACCCGGCGCTGATGGTTTGCCCTGCACCGACGGCATGCCGCCGTGTGCGGAGCGGCCCGACATTCGATGACATCCCGGCTGGAGACCGGACCCGCGATCGCAATCGGGGTGCCGGCAAGCGCCCGGTGCGTCTGACGAAATTGCGCCGCATTCCGCGAGCGACGTGTCGAACGTGGCGGCGGCGTGTGCCGCAGACGAACAGCGTGAGACACGCGTGTTCAATTCTGTCGCACGTCACATACCTTCGGTGTGCGGCCGGACTGCGCGAGCCGCCGCATAGTCGGCGGATACGTCAGGCTCGAACAGCCGGGAGTAGTCGTGGCATGGTTCGGCGCCGGGTTACAGTAGCCTCATGCTCACACGCTGTGCCGTCGCGTTTGCCGGCTGCATCGTTCTGTCCACGGCCGCGCTCGCCGCGCCGCGCACGATGCGCCTCGACTACTACCACTCGGGCAACGAGAAGCAGGAACTCTTCAGCCTGGATCGCGTCGTCATCGAGCCGCTCGAGTGGCCCGGGAACGTACAGAAGACGGTGGACCGGACGAACCTCGGGAAGTATTTCTTCGAGCTGAGAGATGCGCAGGGAACGATTCTGTACTCGCGCGGCTTCGCATCGATCTACGGCGAATGGGAAACGACCGACGAAGCGAAGACGATGAACCGCACCTTCCACGAGTCGGTCCGCTTTCCCGCACCGGACGGTCAGGTGAAACTGACGATCCGCAAGCGCGACCCGGCCAACGCGTTTCAGGATCTCTGGACGACGGACGTGGATCCGAAGAGCATCTTCGTAGACGATGCGACGCCGCCGGCAGCGGGCGCGCTGATCGCGTTCGAGAAGAACGGTGCGCCGGCGGACAAGGTGGACGTGCTGCTGCTCGGTGACGGCTACACCGGCGCGGAGCGGGGGAAATTCGAGCGCGACGCGCGGCGGATGATCGACATCCTGTTCGCGACCTCACCGTTCAAGGAGCACCGCCGCGACTTCAACGTGTGGGGACTCGTGCCGGCGGCGGCGCAGTCGGGCATTTCGCGTCCGTCCACGGGCATTCACCGCGCGTCGCCGATCGGCGCCACCTACGACGCGTTCGGGTCCGAGCGCTACGTGCTCACGTTCAACAACCGCGCGCTGCGGGAGATCGCCGCGTTCGCGCCGTACGAGTTCATCGAAATCCTCACCAACAGCCGCACCTATGGCGGCGGCGGCATCTTCAACCTGTACAGCACGGTGGCCGCCGACAGCGCGCAGGCGCCGTACGTGTTCGTCCACGAGTTCGCGCACCACTTTGCCGCGCTCGCCGACGAGTACTACACCTCGCCGGTCGCGTACGGTCCCGCGCCCGCGCACAAGATCGAACCGTGGGAGCCGAACGTGACGGCGCTCCTGGATCCCGGGACGCTGAAATGGCGCGACCTGGTCGAGGCCGGCACGCCGCTGCCGACGCCGTGGCAGAAGCAGGCGTACGAACGCACCTCGCGCGCCTACCAGGAGCGGCGCGCGAAGATTCGCGCCGAGCATCGGCCGGAGGAGGAGATGGAAGCGCTGTTCCGCGAGGCGCACGATGCGGAGCAGGCCCTGTTCGCCGCGGAGCGCTACAAAGGCACGGTCGGCGCGTTCGAAGGCGCGAACTACGAGGCGACGGGCTACTACCGGCCCGAGATCGACTGCATCATGTTCACGCGCAGCCCGGTCTTCTGCGCGGTGTGCCGCCGCGGCATCGAGAACATCATCCGTCTCTACACGCCGTAAGCGCGCTCGCGCCGCCGCTCCCTCAGCCCGCCGTCCATCGCTGCGGCCGTCCGCGCTCAGCGATCGGATCTGCCGAAGGCGAATCCGCGCGCTTCGGGTCCGGCCGCGATGACCACGACCGCGCCGATGAAGACGATCGTCATCAGCAGCCCCATCGACTGACGATAGGTCAGCATCTCTCCCAGCGCCGATTCGATGTACGGGATGCTCGATGCGCCCAGCACGCCGAGCTGGTAGGCAAAGCCGGGAAAGAAGCCTCGCACCGTGCCGGGCGACAGCTCGTTGATGTGCGCGGGGATGACCCCCCAGGCGCCCTGGACGAAGAACTGCATCATGAACACGCCGGCGATCGTGGAGCGCGCCGAGAACCCCGCAATCCAGAACGGCAGGACCAGCAACGCGCAGGTGCACGCCGTGACCATCGCGCGCCGGCGTCCGCGGCGATCGGAGTACCCGCCGAACGCCAGCCCGCCCAGCACCGCACCGACCATCGAGATCATGGTCAGGTCGGCGATGCGGGCCTTCGCATAGCCGGCGGTCGCGAGCAGCGTGGGGTACATGTCCTGCGTTCCGTGCGAGACGAAGTTCATCATCGTCATCAGCAGGACGAGGTAGAGAAAACGCCGGGCGTGGCGTGCGAGCACGCCGCGATAGGTCGTCCAGTCGGTTCGATGCTCGTGCCAGACGGGGGATTCCTTGACGCGGGCACGGATGAACAAGGAGAGCAGCGCCGGCAGCCCGCCGACGAAGAACATCACGCGCCAGCCGTTTCCCGGCGCGTACGCGTTCGCGATCGGGTAGATGGTGCGGTAGGCGAGCGCCGCGAGCAGGTTGCCGATCGCGTAGCCCTCCTGGAGAAATCCCGAGAGCAGACCACGGAGCCTGGCCGGCGCGGACTCCAGGGCCAGCGACGCGCCGACGCCCCATTCGCCGCCCATGCCGACGCCAAACAGCATCCGCAGTCCGAGAAAGACCCCATAGCTCGGCGCGATTCCGCAGAGCACGGACACGATGGCGTAGAAGATGACGTTGATCATTAGCGGCAGCCGGCGCCCGTAGCGATCCGCCATCAGGCCGAAGATGATGGCGCCGACCGGCCGCATCGCCAGCGTCAGCGTGATCGCGAGCGCGATCTGCGGCCGCGTCCGGCCGAATGCGGCCGCCACATCGTCGAGGACGAGGGTGAGAATGAAGAAGTCGAACGCGTCGAGCGTCCAGCCGAGAAAACCGGCGAGGAGCGCATTGCGTTGATCGCGCGCGCCGACGTCCGCGGCAGCCGTTTCCATCGCCGCGCAGCATAGCAGACGGGCCGAGAGCGGCCCGCCGGGCGCTCAGAACGAAAATCCGGTGCCGAAGTGCAGGCGCGTGCCGTGGCCGTCGATCGATCGCGCGACGTCGAGATTGAGGCGCACGAGCGGGGCGACGACGAAGAGACCCGCGCCCGCGCCGCGGTGGACGGGCGCATCTCCGAGGCGATCGCCGAAGCGCGCCGCGACGCCCGCATCCATGAAGACGGTGAATCCGACGCGTCCGGTACTGAGCGGCGACGAGAACGGGACGCGCAGCTCGAGGCTGCCGAAGAAGCGCGTGTCGCCGGCGAAGGAACCGGCGCGGATCCCCCGCAGGGAATCTCCGCCGAGCAGCCATTGCTCGTAGGGCGGCAGCGGTGCGCGCGCGGTGTCGTACTGCGCGTGCGCGGCGACGACCGCCTGACGGTAGAGGCGCTTGTAGCCGCGGCCGTCGAGGGTATAGCGATCGATGCCGCCGGTCGAGAGCGCGAGCCGGCTCCACCTTGCGCCGAGCCACACCGCGTCGCTCGGAAATGCCGGATCGCCGCGCGTATCGAGCCGCGCGTCGGCGCCGGACGTCCAGAAGCCGTCGGCGACGCCGGCAAAGGTGATCGCGGTCCGTCCGGCATCCGCGCCGAGCGTGATCGCACGGAGCAGCCGCCGCTCGACGCGTCCGTTCACCTCCGTGCGGCGATCGTCCACGTCATAGAACGGATTTTCGCGCTGCGAGATGCCGAAGGATCCGACCACGCGGGTCAGCGGCGCGCGCTTGAACGTCCGCTCGGCCTCGAGGGCGGCGCGGCGCGTGCCGCCCCACGAGAGCGGCACAGAGAGCCGTTCGCCGAGCCCGAGCAGATCGACGGCGCTCGTACGGCCGCCGTAGGTCCATCCGTAGCCATCGTCGTAGCGCAGGATGGGCAGGAACATCAGACGGCTCGTC
>JABFWM010000298.1 GCA_013362195.1 Acidobacteriota bacterium | reverse complement strand
CGGGTTGTAGATGTTGCGTCCGTCGAAAATGACCGGCGACTTGAGCAGCTTCTTGATCCGCTGGAAGTCGGGCTCGCGGAATTCGTTCCACTCCGTCACGATCGTGAGGGCATCGGCCCCTTTCAGCGCCTCGTAGCCTTTCTCGGCGAAGTGCACCCTCGATCCAAAGATCGTGCGCGCCACCTTCATCGCTTCCGGATCGTAGGCGCGGACGTCCGCGCCGGCGTCGAGCAGACCCGTGATCAGCGGAACCGCCGGCGCTTCGCGCATGTCGTCCGTCTTCGGCTTGAACGACAGGCCCCACACCGCGATCGTCTTGCCGGCGAGCGAGCCGAAGTGCTTCTGCATCTTCGCGAGCAGGCGGACCTTCTGCCGGTCGTTGACCTGCTCGACCGCCTTCAGGATCTGGAACTCGTAGCTCTTCGCGGACGCGAACTTCAGCATGGCCTTGACGTCTTTCGGGAAGCAGCTCCCGCCATAGCCGACGCCGGGAAAGAGGAACGACGCGCCGATGCGGCGGTCCGAGGCCACGGCGCGGCGCACCTGGTCGACGTCCGCGCCGACCAGCTCGCACACGTTTGCGACCTCGTTCATGAACGAGATGCGGGTGGCGAGCATCGCATTCGCCGCATACTTGCACAGCTCGGCGCTCGCGCAGTCCATCATCATGATCGGCGCGCCCGTCCGCGTGAACGGCGCATACAGCTCTTTCATGATCTCCGCCGCGCGCGAATCCTCGGCGCCGATCACGACGCGATCGGGCTTCATGAAGTCGTCGATGGCGGCGCCCTGCTTGAGGAACTCGGGATTGCTCACCACGCTGAACGGATGCGACGTCTCCTTGCGGATCACTTCCCGCACCCGCTCGGCGGTGCCCACCGGCACGGTGCTCTTGTCGACGATCACCCGGTAGCCGTTCATCGTCTTGCCGATCTCGCGCGCGACCTCGAGCACGTGCCGCAGATCCGCCGACCCGTCCTCCCCCGTCGGCGTCCCGACCGCAATGAAGATGATTTGCGAGCCGCGGACGGCACGCGGAAGATTGGTCGTGAACGTCAACCGCTGTTCGGCGCGATTGCGGCGGACCATCTCCTCGAGCCCGGGCTCGTAGATGGGAATGCGCCCGCGCTGCAGCATGCGGACCTTGGCGGCGTCCTTGTCGACGCACACCACGTCATTGCCGTTTTCGGCAAGACACGCACCCGCGACGAGTCCGACGTAGCCGCTGCCAATGACGGCGATTTTCATCCGTGGTCACTCCCGAACGGTCGAGCAAGCCCCTCAAACTAACACGCGCCTCGATTTCGTGTCAATTTATTGAGGTATAAGGACTTGATGCCCCTATATGTTGTGCTACGATGACCGCACGTGCGCATCCTGCTGGACTATCGGCCCGCGCTCCGGCAGCGCTCCGGCGTCGGCGAGTACGTCCACGAGCTCGCCGCGGCGCTGATCCGGCGTCTGCCGGCGGGTGACACGCTCACGCTCTTCTCGAGTTCCTGGAAGGATCGCCTGCGCCCTGACGTCGTTCCCGGCGCCCGCGTCGTCGATGCCCGCGTCCCCGTGCGGACGCTGAACTACGCGTGGCACCGCCTCGAGTGGCCGGCGGTGGACGCGTTCGCCGGTCCCATCGAGCTCGCCCACGCCATGCACCCGCTGCTGATTCCCGCCCGCCGCGCCGCCGGGGTGATCACGATCCACGATCTCGACTTCCTCGATCATCCGGAGCGGACGCACGCGGAGATCCGCCGCGACTACGCCGCGCTTGCCGCGTCGCACGCCGCGCGCGCCGATCACGTCGTGACGGTGTCGGCATTCACCGCCGCGGAAATTGCGCGGCGGCTGGATGTGCCTCGCGACCGCATCACCATCGCGAGTCCGGGCGCGCCGGCGTGGGCCCCCCGCACCGGCGTTCCGGCAGACGCGCCGATCCTGTTCATGGGGACGCTCGAGCCGCGCAAGAACGTCGGCCTGTTGCTGCGCGCGTATGCGCGGCTCGTGGCGCTGGTCCCGTCCGCGCCGCGGCTCCTGCTGGCAGGCGGCGCAACGCCGGCCGCAGCCTCGTGGCTGCGGGAGATCGCCGAACCGCCGCTCGCCGGCCGCGTCGAGCACCTCGGCTACGTCGAGCCGGACCGCCGTCGTCCGCTCTATGCGAGCGCGTCGATGCTCGTGCTGCCGTCGCACCTCGAAGGCTTCGGGCTGCCCGTGCTCGAAGCGATGACGATGGGGGTGCCCGTCATCGTGAGCCGGCGCGGCGCGCTGCCGGAGGTCGCCGGCGACGCGGGCGTCATGATCGAGCCCGACGACGTCGAAGGCCTGGCGCGGGCGATGCAGCGGTATCTCGACGATCCGGCGGCCGCAGCCGCGGCAGCGGAACGCGGACGCGAACGGGCGCGAACGTATTCCTGGGACGCCAGCGCCGTCGCGCTGCTCGAGGCCTATCGACATGCGGCCAGCCGTCGGCGGATCGTCGGCCCATGACGCGCAGCACGCCGCTGCGCATCGGCATCGACGCGCGCGAATTGCTCGGCGACACGACCGGCGTGGGACGGTATCTTGGCGAGCTGCTGCGGCGATGGGTCGTGCGCGCGGATGCGGCGACTCGGCACCTGGTGCTGTACACGCCCGAGCCGCTGCCGCTGCTGCGCACGTTTCCGCCTGGTGCAGGCGCGCACGAAGTCGTCGTCGGCAGCGGCCGCGGCACGTGGTGGGAGCAGACGCACCTTCGGCGCGCCGTCCGGCGCGATCCGCCCGACGTGTTTTTTGCGGCGGCGTACACGGCGCCGCTCGCGATCGGGATCCCGCTCGCCGTCACGATCCACGACGTCTCGTTCGCGGCGCATCCCGAGTGGTTCACCTGGCGCGAAGGCGCGCGGCGCCGGTTCCTGACCCGAAGGGCCGCCCGCGCGGCGTCGGTCGTGCTCACCGTTTCGGAATTCTCCCGCCGCGAGATCGTCGAACGGCTGGGCGCCGCGCCGGACACGCTGCGCGTCATTCGCGAAGGCGTGACCGCCCGCCCCGTTCATGACGGCGTGGACCGCGAGCCCCTCGTCCTCTTCGTCGGATCGATTTTCAACCGGCGCCGCCTGCCCGCGGCGATCGACGCGTTTGCCGAGGCCACCGCCTCGCGCCCCGAGGCGCGCTTCGTCATCGCGGGCGCCGATCGGAGCTACCCGCCGATCGATCTCGAGGCACAGGCGCGGGCGGCGGGCATCGAGACGCGCGTGCAGATCCTGAACTACGTGTCGGAGGCGGATCTCGAGTCGCTGTACGCGCGCGCCTCGGTGTTCCTGTTCCTCTCCGAGTACGAAGGCTTCGGTCTGACGCCGCTCGAGGCGTTGTCGGCAGGCGTGCCGATCGTCGTGCTGGACACGCCCGTGGCGCGCGAGGTGTACGGCGACGCCGCGTGGTACGTGGACGCACGCGACACCGTCGGTGGCGCGACGCGCGCCATCGCCACGCTGCTCGGGGATCGCGCCGACGCGCAACGGCTGCTGGCCCGGGCGCCAGCGGTGCTCGCGCGCTATTCGTGGGACGCCGCGGCGGACCAGACGCTCGCCGCCCTGCACGCGATTGCGGAGCGATGACGGCTGGCCTCGCGATCGTCATCGTCAGTTACAACGCGCGCAGAGACCTGGAGCGCTGCCTCGAGTCGCTGCATGCCCGACCGCCCGCCATGCCGCACGAGATCGTTGTCGTCGACAACGCATCGACGGACGGCAGCGCGGAGGCGGCGCGGGCGCGGCCCGGCGTGCGCGTCATGCCGATGGATCGCAACGCGGGATTCGCCGCCGCGAACAACGCGG
Organism: Acidobacteriota bacterium; assembly: GCA_013362195.1. Classification (GTDB taxonomy): domain Bacteria; phylum Acidobacteriota; class Vicinamibacteria; order Vicinamibacterales; family 2-12-FULL-66-21; genus QHWT01. The sequence goes on along the minus strand of JABFWM010000298.1, from coordinate 4,119 downwards.
GCATCCGGGCGTCCTCGGGAGACCTGGTCCTGCTGCTCAACAGCGATACGATCGTGCCGGCGGGCGCGATCGATCGCCTCGTCGATCGCCTGCTCGCCGACCCCGGCGTCGGCATCGCGGGGCCGCGGATCGTCGACGGCGAGGGGCGGGTCGAGCGCTCGTTCGGCCCGATGATCTCGCCACTGAACGAAGCGCGGCAGAAGGCGATCGGCCGGTTGTATGACGCGGGCGTCGGCGCGGTCGTGCGCTACGTCGAACGACAGACGCGACGCGAGCAGTTCGTCGACTGGGTGAGCGGCGCGTGCCTGCTCGTCCGGCGGGCGGCGGCCGAGGCGGCAGGGCTGCTCGACGAACGCTTCTTCCTCTACACCGAGGACGTCGACTTCTGCCACGCCGTCCGCGCCCGCGGCTTCCGCGTGCTCTTCACGCCGGCGGCGGAGATCGTCCATCTGCGCGGCCGGTCCCGTGCGGCGGCGCCGCGCGCGGCGCAGGCCGCCTATCGCCGGAGCCATCTGGCGTTCTATGAAAAGCACCATCCCCGCTGGGTCCGGCTGCTGAAATGGTACGTACGGCTGAAAGCTGACCCGCCCGGGTGATCGCCGCCGGCGACCGTCATCTACACTAGGTCCGTGCGAATAGCGATCGACGCGCGCAAGCTCCGGGACTACGGCATCGGCACATACGTGCGCAACCTCCTGCGGCAGCTGGCGCGCCAGGACCCCTCCACCGAGTACCTGGTGATCTGCGGCGAGCGCGACTGCGGCATCGCCGGCGAGCTGGGGCCGAATTTCCGCGCCGTGCCGGAACGCGCGCCCGGCTATTCCGTCCGCGAGCAGATCACCGTGCCGCTCGATCTGCGGCGCGAGCGCGCGCACCTGTTTCATGCGCCGCACTACGTGCTGCCGCCGCTGACGCCGTGCCGTTCGGTGGTCACGATCCACGACTGCATTCACCTGCGCTTCCCGCAGTACCTGCCGAGCCGCCTCGCGTACGCGTATGCGCGCGCCTCGCTCTGGAGCGCGACCCATCGCGCCGCACGCGTGATCACCGTGTCGGAGGCGTCGAAGCGCGATATCCTGCGGTACTTCCGCGTCCCCGAATCGCGCATCGACGTGATCTACAACGCCATCGACGATCGCTACTGGCAGGAGCCGCCGGCCGACGACATGGAGCGCGTGCGCCAGCGCTACCAGCTCACGGCGCCGTTCGTGCTCTACGCCGGCAACATCAAGCCGCACAAGAACCTGGAGCGGCTGATCGACTCGTTTCACCTGCTGCGGCACGATCGTCCCGATTTGAAGGACGTGCAGCTGCTGATCATCGGCGACGAGATCTCGAAGTACGCGACGCTGCGCCGCGCCGTCCATCGCCACAAGCTGCACAAGCACGTGCGCTTCTTCGGCTTCGTCCCCGACCAGACGCTCGCGGCGCTCTATCGCCTCGCCAACGTGTTCGTGTTCCCGTCGCTGTACGAAGGGTTCGGCCTGCCGCCGCTCGAGGCGATGGCGAGCGGCACGCCGGTCGTGGCGTCGAACGTCTCGTCGCTGCCTGAGGTGCTTGGCGATGCGGCGCTGATGATCGATCCGTACGACCCTCACGCGATCGCGCATGCGATGACGCGCGTGCTGACCGAAGCGGATCTGCATGCCGATCTGCGCGCGCGCGGCCTGGCGCGCGCGCGCGAGTTCTCGTGGGAGCGCTCGATCGCGCGCGTGCGGCAGATTTACAGCGAGGTCATGACGGGGTGAGTGTCGATCCCGCACGGCGCGGCGCGAGCGACGGCTCCGGGCCCTTGTCGCCGCCCGCCCTTCGCCCGTCGTCCCGCGCGCTCCGCGTCGCGCTGGTCCACGACTGGCTGACCGGCATGCGCGGCGGCGAGAAAGTGCTCGAGGCGATCGCCGAGCTCTACCCCGACGCGCCGATCTTCACGCTCCTGCACGTCAAGGGATCGGTGTCCGCGGCGCTGGAGCGGCGGCGCATCGTGTGCTCGTTCGTGCAGCATCTTCCGGGCGCCGCGCGGCACTACCGCACGTATCTGCCGCTCTTCCCGACGGCCGTCGAGCAGTTCACCTTCGATGCCTACGATCTCGTGATCAGCACGAGCCACTGCGTGGCGAAATCGGTCATCGTGCCGGCAGGGGCGGTGCACCTGTGCTATTGCCACTCGCCGATGCGCTATGCGTGGGATCAGTTCGACGCGTATTTCGGACCGGATCAGGTCGGCGTGGTCCGCTCGCGGCTGCTCCGCCCCGTGCTCGCGCGGCTCGCGCGCTGGGATGCCGCGACCGCGTATCGCGCGCACCGGTTTCTCGCGAACTCTCACTATGTTGCCGGAAGGATCGCCCGATACTATAATCGACCGGCGACCGTCGTGTATCCCCCTGTCGATACAGAGTTTTACCAGCCGGAACCCGCTCGGCGCTCCGAACCGTTCTTTCTCGTCGTCTCGGCCCTGGTGCCCTACAAGCGCCTCGACGTGGCGATCCGCGCCTGCGACGCCGTCGGCGTGCCGCTCAAGATCGTCGGACGCGGCCCCGAAGAAGCGCGGCTCCGCGCGTTGACGACGAAACGGGTGGAGTTTCTCGGCTGGCGGACCGATGAGGAGATCAGGTCGCTCTCTCAGACGTGCACGGCCGTCCTGATGCCGGGCGTCGAGGATTTCGGGATGGTGCCGGTCGAAGCGCAGGCGTGCGGACGGCCGGTGGTCGCATATGCGGAAGGCGGAGCGCTCGAGAGCGTGATCGACGGAACGACCGGCGTGCTCGTGAAGGAATTGTCGGTGGAAGCATTCGCCGCCGCGCTCCGCGAGGTGTCGGCGCAGGAGTTCGATCCCGCGGTCATCCGCCGCCACGCCGAGTCATTCTCGCGTCCGCGCTTTCAGCGCGAATTCCAGCAACAGATGGCCGAAGTGCTTGCCGCGAGGACCGACGCGACAGCAGGACGTTTCAACGACACCCCCGACCGCCGCAATCCTGCCCTCTGGGAGGACGCCGCAAGGACCGAACCGACACCCCCCCGGGAGGAGGCCGCAAGGACCGAACCGACGACAGAACGTCTAAGCGACAACCCCCACCGCCGCTATCCTGCCCCCGGGGAGGAGGCCGCAAGGACCGAACCGACAACAGAACGTTTAAACGACAACCCCGACGGCCGCAGTCCTGCCCCCCGGGAGGACAAACAATGATGCGGCGGTACAACCGGCTGCTCGTTGCCTTCTTCGTCGTGACCGACGCGCTGCTCGGCATGGCGGCGTTCCTCGTCGCGTATCTGCTGCGGTTCGAAAGCGGCCTGCCGGTCTTCAAGGGCTATCCGCCGTTCGCCAATTATCTGCGCCTGGCCCCGTTCATCGGGGTGCTGGTGCCGCTCGCCTTCCAGGTGCAGGGTCTCTACCGCCTGCGCCGCGGCCGATCGCGCGTCGATGATTTCTTCGGCGTGTTCGTGGGCAGCATCCTCGCCGTGGTGCTGGGGATTGGCGGCACGCTCTACGTGCAGACCTACTACGTCTCCGAGGCCGCGAAGGACCTCGGCCAGTACGAGGTCTCGCAGTTCGTCTGGCTGCTGTTCCTCGTCGTCAACGTCGGGTTCGCGTATGCGTCGCGGGAACTGGTGCGCGAGGCGCTCGAACGCCGCTGGCGCGCCGGCATCGGCCTCAAGCGCGTCCTCATCGCCGGCGCCGGCGATCTCGGACGCGTGGTCGCCGACAAAGTGCTCGAACATCGCGAGCTCGGGTTCAAGGTCGTCGGCTTTCTCGACGACCGCGCGACCGGCGATCACATCGGCTACCGCGGCATCCCGCTGCTCGGCATGCTGGCCGACGCCGACGACATCATCCGCCGCGAGCGCATCGACCATGTCTACGTGGCGCTGCCGCTCGAAGAGCACGTCAAGATGCTCGGCCTGGTCGAAGCGACGAACCGCGAAGGCGTCGACGTCCACGTCGTGCCCGACCTGCTGCAGTTCATCGCGCTCCGGGCGCGCCTCGAGAACCTCGACGGCGTCCCGATCATCAGCCTGAACGACGTGCCGCTGCGCGGCTTCAACAGCCTGCTGAAGCGCGCCATCGACATCGGCATCTCGGGCCTCGCGCTCGCCGGCATGGCGGTGCCCTTCGCCGTGATC
>JABFWM010000060.1 GCA_013362195.1 Acidobacteriota bacterium | reverse complement strand
CTCCGTTCCACGTTGGCGTCGTCGCGTGGGGACGCGTGAGGGTGGCGTCAGACATGGGCGTCCTCGGTGATCAGGCTTGCGTCGTTCGACGAGAAGTGGATGTCGAGCGGGCTGCCGATTCGCGGCAGCGCATGCGTGCGCGTCAGCACCACGCGCACCGGCGTCGTATCGACATCGAGCACGATATGCGTGAGTTCGCCCTGCCAGTGCACATCGCGCAGGGTTCCCGTGAGCGTGTGCAGATCCGCGCCGCCGCGATCGAGCATGAGATTCTGCGGCCGTACGCAAAGCAGGCCGCGCGCGCCCGGCGCCACGTCGCCGCACACACCGCCGATGCGCGCGCCGCCCACCCGCACCGTCGCGAAACCGCTCGTGCCGCAGCGCGACTCGACGAGCGCCGGCAGCAGGTTCGCGCGCCCGAGGAATTCGGCGGCGAAGCGGTTCGGCGGGCGATGATAGAGCTGCGCCGTCGGACCGTACGCGCAGAGTTCGCCGTCGCGCATGATGGCGATCTTGTCCGCGAGCGTCAGCGCCTCGGTCTGGTCGTGCGTCACATAGAGCACGGTCAGATGCGGCAGTTCGCGATGCAGGCGGGCCAGTTCCTCCACCATGTTGCGGCGGATCTGCGCGTCGAGCGCCGAGAGCGGCTCGTCGAGCAGCAGCACGCGCGGACGCACCGCCAGCGCGCGTGCAATCGCCACGCGCTGCTGCTGGCCACCCGAGAGTTCGCGCGGATAGCGCGCCGCATACATCGACATGCCGACGATGCGCAGCGCTTCCTCCACGCGTTCGGCGATCAGCGCCTTGTCGGCGCGCTGCGCCTTCAGGCCGAACGCGACGTTCTGCGCGACGCGCATGTGCGGAAACAGCGCGTAGTTCTGCACGACCATCCCGAGACCGCGCTCGTACGGCGGCAGACCGGTCACGTCGACGCCGCCGATGCGGATACGCCCGGAAGCCGGCCGCACGAAGCCGGCGACCGCGCGCAGCGCCGTGGTCTTGCCCGACCCCGACGGCCCGATCAGCGCGAGAAATTCACCGGCCTTCACCTCGAGATCGAGCGCCTTCAGCACGGTGGTGCCGCGATAGGAGACGCTCACCTGCTCGAACGACACGGACGACCCAGCCTCGGAGCGTGCTGCCGATACGCTGAAGGGCGGCGCGCTGGCTTCGGAGAAAATGGCGTCGTCCATATCAGCTCCCCGTCACGTGACGCCAGCGGGCGGTGTCGGCCGGAAGGTCTTTCAGCACGCTGTTCCAGTCGGGCGTCCAGACGTCCACGCCCTGCATCGTCGCGCGCAGACGCGTGTAGTTGGCATCGGTCGGCTGGACGTCCTTGCGCACCGGAAGCCCGTACGCAATCGACGACACCGTGGTCTGCGCGTTCTTCGACAGCAGGAATTCGATCAGCTTGCGGCCGTTCTCCGCGTTGGGTGCGCCGTTCACGAGGCCGACGTAGTAGGGCAACGCGAGCGCGGCGCGCCTGCCGTTCGGGCCCGCCGGCCAGAACACGCGGATGTTCGGGTTGTCCGCCATCTGGCCGAGGTTCATCTGCAGGTCGCCGTTGGCGACATACAGCTCGGACTTGTTGACGAGCGCGGTCAGCTTGCCGGTCGATGACGACGGACCGACGTTGTTGTCCTGCAGCTTCTTCAGGTAATCGAAACCCGCGTCCTTGCCGCCGAACGCCTGGAACGCCGCCAGCATGACCGCGGTGCCGTCGCCGGCCTGGCCGGGCGTCGAGTACTGGACCTTGCCCTTGAACTTCGGGTCGAGCAGATCGGCATAAGTGCGCGGGGCGTCCTTCAGCGCCGCCGCGTTGTAGATGAAGCTCGCGTAGTTATTGACGAGCGGCTGATAGTTGTCGTTGCCGCCGTCGATCTGCCCCGCGGCCTGCGGACGGAACGTTTGCAGCAAGCCGCGCGATTCGGCGCTCTGGATGAAGGGCGGCAGCGTCACGAGCACGTCGGCCTGCGGGTTCGACTTTTCCTTCGCGATGCGCTCGACCACGACACCCGAACCGCCTTCGATATACCGCACCCTGATGC
>JABFWM010000162.1 GCA_013362195.1 Acidobacteriota bacterium | reverse complement strand
GAGGTCGTACGCAGTCGCTCATCAGTTCGGCCCATCGGTTCGCGGCGCTTTGCTCGCCGCGCTGTCGGCCTGCGCCCGCGCAGGCCGATGTGGCTCATCGTGTCGACTGCTGCGCGTCGATCGATGGCGCTGCCGGCGTGCTTCTCCCGACATCCAGGGCGCACCACTCGGACCGCTTCGCCTCGCGCGCGGCGGCGCATCGGCGCGCTCATCGACATGAACGCCGGCGGCGCGGTTTCGCGTCCGGCGCACACCCAGCGGCGTGGCGCTGGGGAACATATGGCAGTTGATCGAGGCAGGGCTGAAGGCCATGCGACGACCCGGGAAGGAGACAGCGACTCATGAGTGAGACCGAGAGGCCATCGATGACGAAAGTGCCGCCGTGCACGAGATCGTTCCCACGCCTGCCGCTCCGCGCGTTACACGCCGGCGTCGCAGCCCTCCTCCTGCTCATGACCGGCCTCGTGCCCCCGGCGTCGGCGCAGACACCGGGACGCATCACGGTGACCGGCACCGTGACCTCTCCCGAGGGGGGACCGGTGCCCGGCGTCACCGTGAGCGTCCAGGGGTCGGACGCCCGCGCCGTCACCGGCGGCAATGGGCGCTACCTGATTCCCAACGCACCGCCCGACGGCGTGCTGCGCTTCTCGATCGTCGGGCGCCGCTCCGTCGAGACGTCGATCTCCGGCCGCACGCGGATCGACATCACGATGCCGAAGATCGCCTACCTCGAGGAGGTGGTGGTCACCTCGTACGCCGAGCAGCGCCGCGCCGACATCACGGGCGCCGTCGCCAGCGTGCCGATCGAGGCGATCAACCGCGAGACGGGCGCGAGCGTCCTGCAGAAGCTCGCCGCGATCACCCCCGGCGTGACGGTGGAGAACAGCGGCTCGCCGGGCTCGCGCAGCACGGTGCGCATCCGCGGCGTCAGCTCCTTCCAGAACAACGATCCGCTCTACGTCATCGACGGCACGCCGGTGCAGGACACCTACATCAACTGGCTGAACCCCGAGGACATCACCTCGATCCAGGTGCTGAAGGATGCCTCGGCCGCGTCGATTTACGGGTCGCGGGCCAGCAATGGCGTCGTCGTCATCGAGACGACGAAGCGCGGCATCAACGGTCCGCCGCGCTCCACGCTGCGGCTCAGGACCGGGATGGCCACGCCCGTGCGGGGCTACAACGACTTCCTGCTCACGAACGCGCTGGACTACTATCAGGTCTTCAAGGCGGCCTACGTCAACGCCGGACAAACGCCGCCGACGAACGTCTTCGGCGACCCGAACAGCCCGACCGTGCCGGCCTACATCTGGCCGAACAACTGCGGCCCCGGTGGCACGGAAGGCCCTTGCCAGTCGGTCAACCTGAGCAGCTACCAGTACCCCGGCAGCCTGATCATGCCCGGCAGCGCGGGGACCGACTGGTGGAGCGCAGTCTTCGGCTCCGCGCCGGTGAAGGACGTGAACCTCGACGTCGGCGGCGGCAGCGCGGACAACAGCTACGGCGTGTCGTTCAACTACTTCGACCAGGGCGGCACGGCGCGGTACAATCAGTATCAGCGCGGCACGGTGCGCGTGAACACCGAATTCCGGCGCAGCAAGCTCTCCTTCGGGGAGAATCTCGCCGTGGGCCTCGAACGCGCGGTGGGTGGGCAGGCGGACGACAACTTCGGCGAGGGTGGAATCCTCGGTAAGAACATCCTGATGCAGCCCGTCGTCCCGGTCTACGACGTGCAGGGCAACTTCGCGTCGGGCAAGGCGAACAACCTCGGCAACAACACCAACCCCCTCAAGCTCGCCTACGAGGGGCGCAACAACACGAACCGCAACAACCGCGTGTTCGGCAACGTGTTCGCCGGCTATGCGCTGCTGCCGGAGCTCACGGCGCGCACCCGGTTCGGCTTCAACATCGGGCAGAGCGCCTTCAACGGCTACAACGCGATCACCCCGGAGAATTCCGAGCCGACGCTCAACAACTCGATCAACGAGAACCAGAACCAGTTCACGGACTGGACCTGGAGCAATACCGCACAGTACCTCAAGACTCTGGGATCGCACTCGCTGAACGTCCTGGTGGGTCAGGAAGCCAACGGCGGCAACAATCGGTTCATCACCGCTTCGCTGGCCAACTTGCTCAACACCAACCTGGATTCGCGATTCATCCAGGATGCGCTCGGCGACGCGAAATCCAAGAACGTCTCCAGCAGCGGCGGCCGCTATGCGCTGCTCTCGTTCTTCGGCAAGGCGGACTACAGCTTCGCCGACCGGTATGTCCTCAGCGCCACCCTGCGGGCCGACGGCTCGTCGCGCCTCGGTCCGACCAACCGCTGGGGGACCTTCCCCGCGTTCGGTCTCGGCTGGCGCATCACGAACGAATCGTTCCTGAAGGACAACCGAGTCTTCAACGACGTGATGCTCCGCTACGGGTGGGGCGTGACGGGGAATCAGCTCATCCCGACTGGCCGGATCGTCTCGCAGTTCGGCGGCTCGGCGGGCGACACCTTCTACGACATCAGCGGGTCGAATACCTCGGTCGCCCCGGGCTTCAAGGTGAGCTCGGTCGGCAACCCGGACCTGAAGTGGGAGGAAGACCGGTCGCAGAACGTCGGCGCCGACATGTCGCTCTTCAACCGCAACCTCGACGTCGTGCTCGACATCTACCGCCGCACCACGAACAACCTGCTCTACAACCCCGCCCTGCCCGCGACCGCGGGCACCGCCAGCCCGCCCTTCGTCAACGTCGGCAGCGTCCTGAACACGGGCTTCGACTTCTCGATCGGTCATCGCGGGTCGTGGTGGAACGCCACCTTCAACGGCAGCCACTACAACAACAAGATCGAGAAGATCGACGGGGTCCAGAACTTCTTCTACGGCCCGATCGGCCTCCGGTTCGGGAACCCCGTCATCAATCAGGTCGGCTCGCCGATCGGCGCCTTCTACGGGTACGTGGCCGAGGGGATGTTCCGCGATGCGGCTGACGTCTCCAGTCACGCGACGCAGGCGGGGGCCAAGCCGGGGCGCATCAAGTTCCGCGACCTCAACGGCGACGGAAAGATCGACCTGAACGACCGCACGGTCATCGGCAGCCCGCACCCGAAGTTCACGGCGGGACTCGACCTGGGTGCCCGGTGGCGCGACTTCGACGTGAGCTCCACCGTGTTCGGCACTTTCGGCAACAAGATCTTCGATGCGCAGAAGCAGTTCTACGTCTTCCGCAACTTCAACACGAATGTCGTCAGCGACCTGCTGGCCAATTCGTGGACGCCCCAGAACCTCGACGCGAAGTATCCGCGGATCGACTACACCGACACGTACAGCTACGCGTTCAGCAGCTACTACATCGAGGACGGCTCGTACATCCGGCTGCGCAGCCTCCAGCTCGGCTACACCATCCCGTCGACCACCCGCTTCCTCGGCTCGCTCACCGGCACCCGCGTCTACCTCCAGGGCGAGAACATCTTCACCCACACGAACTACCCGGGGCTCGATCCGGCGCTCCCGGCCCAGAACGTCACACGGTCCGCCGGTGACGTCCGCGACCAGTTCCGCGGCGTCGACCAGGGGACGTACCCGACCAACCGAGTGTTCAGCATCGGTCTGACCACCTCCTTCTAGGCCACGCGCCACTTCTTCGAGGACGTTGAACGATGCGACTCATGTCGAGACACAAGTGGCTGACCGGGACGGCGGTGGCGATCCTCGCCTCGGCAACCCTGTATGGCTGCAAGGATTTTCTGAACAGCAATGCCAATCCGCTGGGCACGCTGGACGAGGCCACCCTCCGGACGCAGGTGGGCGTCGAAGGGACGCTCATCGCCGCGTACCGCAGCCTCGACTGCACCAATTCCACCAACGGGAACTGGGGATGTGCGGCCAGTAACTGGGTCTGGGGCAGCGCGACGAGCGACGACGCGTACAAGGGATCGGAGGCGACCGACCAGCCGCCGATCGATCAGATCGAGGAGTTCCACTGGACCACGCCCGACGCCCAGGGCTACCTGAACAACAAGTGGAGCGCGATGTACGAGGGCGTGGCGCGCGCCAATGCGACCCTGCGACTGCTCGCCCAGGTCTCGGCGAATCCCGGGGCGATTCCCGCCACGGACGCCGCCGGGATCAAGGGTGAGGCGCTCTTCCTCCGCGCCCACTTCCACTTCGAGGCGTGGAAGATGTGGGGGAACATCCCTTACTACCGCGAGGACGATACCGATTACCGGAAGGCGAACGAGACGAAGGCCCAGGCGATCACCGACATCATCAAGGATCTCGACGACGCCATTGCCCTGTTGCCGGACAAGCCGCGTGGTGGCCAGGCAGGCCGCGCCACCAAGTGGACGGCCATGGCGTACAAGGGCAAAGTGCAGATGTTCGCGGGCAACTATCCGGCGGCCCTGACGACGCTGCGCGCGGTCCAGGCGAGCGGCGTCTACGCGCTCGAGTCGAGCTACGACAGGGTCTGGACGGGCTTCAAGGACCTGGAGAACGGCAAGGAGACGGTCCTCGCCTACGAGGCCTCGGTCAACGACGGCGAGCCGAACGGCAACAACTCCAACTACGGCGAGCGGCTGAACCTGCCGCACTCCGGCAGCCCGTTCGGCTGCTGCGGATTCCACCAGCCATCCCAGAACCTGGTCAACTTCTTCCGGGTCGACGCGAACGGGCTGCCGAGCGCCCTGTCCGACCCGAACTGGAACGCCTCGAACGCGAACTTCACGGCCGCCAGCAACACGGTGGCCGTCGATCCGCGCCTTGATTGGACAGTCGGCCGGGATGGCGTGCCCTACAAGGACTGGGGTCCGCATTCGTCGGGTTGGATCCGCTCGGCGGCCTACGGGGGCCCCTACAGCCCGAAGAAGAACGCGCACGAGAAGTCGAGCGGCGCGCAGAGCACCGTGGGCTGGACGAACACCCAGCTGAACTCCGTGAACATCCACATCCTCCGCTACGCGGACGTGCTCCTGCTGCTGGCCGAGGCGGAAGCGGAAGCCGGGTCGCCGGAGGCGGCACGCCTGATCGTGAACCAGATCAGGACGCGCGCCGCGCAGACGGCGCAGGGACCGGGCACCGACCGCAGCACGATCGCCGTGCCGCTCAACAGTCCCTCGATCACCTGGGCCACCTACCGGATCGGGACGTATCCGGGGCCCTGGGACCAGGCGACGGCGCGGCAGAACGTCCGCATCGAGCGCCGGCTCGAGCTGGCGATGGAGGGCCAGCGCTTCTTCGACCTCCGCCGCTGGGGGATCGCCGATGCCATGCTGAACTCCTATATCAACGGCATGGCGGGGGGCGCCGAGAAGGCGCGCCGCACCCAGCTCGCCTCCGCGGAGACCTTCATCAGCAAGCACTACCTCTTCCCGATCCCCGATCTCCAGATCCAGCTCAGCACCGTGAACGGGACCAGCGCGCTGACGCAGAATCCGGGATGGTGAGGGGCGGTCGATCGGTTTGACGGTCTGACAGTCTGACGATAAAGGGCACACCGGGCTCGGCTCGGTGTGCCCTTCACTCTGTCATCCCGCAGGCGCGTAGCGCCTGTCGGGATCCATTGTGCGCACCGTAGGTCCCGACACTCGCTCCGCTCGCGCGGGATGACAGCTAGCGCCGTGCGGCGGGACGGATGCTGAACGTCTGCAGCGAATCCCCGGCGTTGGCGACGATCGCCATCATGCCGGCGCCGGTCTTCACCAGCGCGATCCCGCTCGCGTTCCGCGGCGCCAGAAAGCCGCTCTCCCTGGGCGACACCGGCGTGAAGTGGCCGCGGCCGTCGCCCCTCAGCCACAGGCCGTTGCCGGCGTCGGCGCGCGGCGTGTTCGGCTCGGCGTCGTAGAGGTTGCCGGCCACGATCAGGTCGAGATTGCCGTCGCCGTCCACGTCGTGCACGGCGATCGCCTTGATGGGGGCGATCTGGGCGGCCATCGGGAGCTTCGTCACGGTGAAGCCGCCCTTGCCGTCGTTGTGCAGCACCACGCTCGCGAAGGTGTCGGCCTCGTAGTGCGTCGCCGCCTGCAGCTGCGCGGGGCCGAAGAGCTGCTCGATCCGCGCGTCGGCAAAGGAGCCGTACGTCGGGAACTTGAGCGCGAGCGTGTAGAGGTCCCGACCGAGCGGCGACATTCCCGCGATCGGACGCTCGACGCCGTCCACCCGCTCCGTCAGCACCACGTCCACCGTGCGGCCGCCGGTGAGGGGACCGGCGTAGACCCCGAACACCGTGTCCCTGGACGTGGTGTAGCTGTAGTTCAGCCCGAGGTTGCCGGCGACGAGGTCGGGATGGCCGTCGTGATCGAAGTCGCCGACGCCGAGGCTGTACCACCAGCCCCGCATCGGCGGGAGATGCATCTGGGCGGTCACGTCGCGCAGCCGCGTGCCCTCGCCGTGGAAGAACTGCACGGGCATCCACTCGCCCGTCGTGACGAGGTCCAGCCGCCCGTCGCCGTCGTAGTCGACCCACGCGGCATCGGTGATCATGCCGCCGGGCTTCAGCAGCTCCGGCGTCACCTGGGCCGTCACGTCCGTGAAGCGGCCGCCGTCGTTCCTGAGGATGTAGCTGCGCGTCGGCAGCGGATAGCCGAGCGGGGTGAGACGTCCGCCGACGAACAGGTCGAGCCGCCCGTCGCCGTTGAAGTCGCCGGCACGGACGGTGGCCGTGCTCGTGAGCATCGTCGGCAGCGCCGCCGTGTCGCGCGCGAAGCGGCCGTTGCCTCGGTTGATGTAGAGGCGGTCCTGGAGCCGCGGCGAGCTCGGCGCGACCTGATAGCCACCGCTCGCGACGTAGAGATCGGGACGGCCATCCCCGTTCGCGTCGAAGAACAACGCACCCCAATCCTCGTATGCGGCATCCGCCACCCAGGGCTGGCCCTGCGTCGATTCGACGAATGAGCCGTCCCGCTGCTGGAGCAGCAGCTTCCCCGCCACGCCGTACCCTCCGCCGATGTACAGGTCGTCGAGGCCGTCGCCATTGACGTCGGCCGTGGCGAGGACCGGTCCCCGGCGCGAGACGAGATACGGGAGCAGGGGCTGGATGTTGTAGTCCACCAGCGATCCGCTCCGCTGCGCGTACGCGAGCGGCCCGCGCGGTGCGAGAGGCTGGAACCAGCGTGGTGACGGCGGGATCGGGGGCGACGCGTCACCGCGCACCGCGTCGGCCTGCCGGAGCACGATCGTCGTGTCGGCGCGCACGCCCGTCAGCGTCTGGCGCCGGCCGTCGGGCCAGGTCACCGTGAGGGTGTCCACCCGCGCCGCGGCGCCGAGGCCGAAATGCGGCCGGTCGTCCACGGTTGACATGAAGCCGCGCCAGGGAGACTGATAGACGTACTGCCGGTGCCCCGCCGTCGTGGCCACCACCGTGGCTCCGATGCCGCGCCGGTTCGGGGGATCGCCGTCGAGCCGCACGGTGAGCGAATGGTGTGCGTCGTCCCTCGGCCCGCGGTTATGGTAGATGAACGCCGGTGCGTTGATGTTGCTCACCACGAGATCGAGCCGCCCGTCGTTGTCGAGATCGACGTAGGCCGCACCGTAGGAGAAGCTCGGCGCCTGGATCCCCCAGGCCTTCGACTCGTCGGTGAAGGTGAGATCGCCGGCGTTGCGGAAGAGATAGTTGCTCTCGTCGTATGAGGGCAGATGATCGAGGAGGGCCCAGGCTGCACTCCTGCCGCCGCGCCGGCGCGCCGCGAGCACGGCGTCCACGTAATCGAGGTCGTTGACCGCCTTCGGGTAGCCGTTGCCGATGAAGAGATCCTTGCGCCCGTCGTCGTCGAAGTCGGCGAAGAGAACGCTCCAGCTCCAGTCGGTCGCCGACACCCCGGCCATGCGCCCGATCTCGCTGAACACGACGTCGCCCTCGACGGTGACCCCGTTGCTGAGCTGAAGCGAGTTGGCGGAGTAGTCGTCGCGAAAGCCGCGGCTGCGCGACTCGAGGAAGCCCGCATAGGTGGAGTA
>JABFWM010000067.1 GCA_013362195.1 Acidobacteriota bacterium | reverse complement strand
GCCGTCTGGATCATCGGGCCGACGACCGACGGCACCGCTTCGGGCTCCATGTACAGCGAGTACCACACCGAGAGACCTCGCCGGTTGCCGCGCTCGCGCGAGGCCCCGTCCCAGACCGAGAAGGCCATGGGCATGAACTGTCCAGGGGCGAACGGCGCGCCGGCGCGCAGCGGCCGCTTGAAAATGACCGACCATTCTCCCTGGTCGTAGTTCGCGACGCCGGTGACGTCGCCGGTCTCGTTCGGCGCGATGCTGCCGCTGCCCGCGCCGGTGAACTGAAGGGGCGCCGCGCGCGCCAGATCGAAGAACCAGAGATCGACGGAGTTCTGCGCATCGCCGAAGATGAAGTACGGCTTGCGGGCGCCGGTCGGCAGCTGCGACGGGATCTGGACCGCGACCGCGTCAGAGAACTCGGACGGCGCGGCGGACGGCGCCGTGGCCGGCTCCGCAAACGGATCCTGGGGCGGCGGAGGTTCGGCGGCGGCCGTAGCGTCGCCCCAGATGCTCTTGTCGCCGGCACCGGCGGGGGCGGCGGTCCCTTGCGCCTCCTCCTCTTCCTTCGGCACGGGCAGCGACGGCCCGTTCTTTCCCGTCTTCTGCGCGCTCATGTCGTGCCATCGCACCAGGAGCGCGATCGATTCGGCATCGTAGATCGCCTGGACCGTCACCGACGTCGCGGGTGGATGAAACTCGCGTCCCGGCTGCGTGATCTGTCCGATGATCGGGAAGCGTGCCACACGCGCGGACTCGAAGCTTGCCGTGCCTTTCGCGAGATCGATCGGATCGTCGACGTGCCTGGCGACGACGAGGTTGGTGTAGCCGGGTCCGCCGCCTCCCGAGAGCGACTCGATGAAGTCGGTGATCGCCCAGCGCTGCTCGGGTGTCAGCGCATCGAGGAACGACGGCATCGGCGTACCGTTCAGCCCGGTACTCATCGTCCTGAAGATGTCCTCGCGCGACGACCCTCCTCGAAACGTCCAGGGCTGCGCGAGGTCCGCCGGACGGATCGGGTGGCCCCAGTCGTCCATCAACGTGGCTGCCGACGGTCCATCGCCGCGGCCGAGCGTCCCGTGGCACTTCACGCAGCCGTTCTCTTCGTAGAGCTTCTTTCCCTGCTCGATCGACTCCTTCGACGATCGCGGCGCGCTGGGCAGCGGAACCGGCTTCGGCGCGTTCTCCGGATTGGCGAAGTCGGGCGAGAAGGTGGCGACGAAGTTGGCGAGATCCGAAACGTCCTGGTCGGAGAAATTGGGCCAGGCCGGCATCGAGGTGTACGGCATGCCACGCCTGATGACGTTGACGAGATCCTGGTGGGTCGGCAGCGCGCCGTTCGGCGTCGTGCGAATCTTGAACTTGCCGGTCGTGAAGTTGCGCGGCCGCGGAGAGAGATGCGCCGCGGCGTAGCCTTCGCCGTCCCCTTTCTCGCCGTGGCACTGCGAGCAGTATTTCACGTAGAGCGTCCTGCCCGTCGCGTGCTTCGTGTCGGTCGTGTCCTGGGCTCCCGCCGCACTCACGAATCCTGCTGGCGCGATGCACAACGACGCGAAGAGCACCGCCAGAGACGCGTGCCAGCGCGGGCGCGCCGCCGGGGCGAAGCCCGCCGGGTGAGAACGCGCGGTCATTTCGTCCCCGCCTCTCTGCCGCGCGGCCTGGAGCCCGTGAAGTCGTAGAGGAAGAGGATGGCGTCCCACATCTCGTCCTCCTTCAGGAAGTTCTCCCACGCCGGCATGGCCGTGTCCCAGGGGCCGCCTTCGTCGGGCAGTCCTGGGCCCCCCTTCGAGATGCGCCAGAACAGGAACGTCTCGCGAAGCATCGGGATCGTGCCGGCGTCCGCGAAGTTCGTCGGGATCGGGTCGAGCCCGTGCACGAACATGCCGTTGCCGGCGAGGGTGTCGCCGTGGCAGAAGACGCAGTTCTGGTAGTAGACGCGGCGACCGTTCTCGACGTGTCTCCGGAACTCCTGTGGATCCGACGCTTCGAGATGACGGAAGGGGTTCTCTCCGGCGTCGAGATCGATCCGCTTGTCGTGCACCGTGATGTCGGCGGGGGACGCGGGGTGCACGGTGCGCGAGAAGAGCGGCGGCTCCACCGGAACGTTCATCCTCACGTAGACGTTCGCGGCCGCGAGCGCCGGAATCGCGACGACCGTCGCCGCGAGCAGCGGCGTGTACCGCTTCTCGGTCATGAATCGGACGAGGGGACCGGCGACCTCGTCGCGCCGCGGCTGGCTGGAGGACACGTAGGCCAGGATCGCGAGCGAGACGATCCCCATGTAAATCATGATCACGGACGACGGGATCGGGGCCGTGAATCCGAAGCGGAGCAGGAGGTAGATGCCGAGCCACCACGCGCCCGCCCAGACCAGCAGGTTGACCCGCAGCAACCGGAGCAGCGCAAACGCCGCGAGCGCCGCGAGGACGATGGGGACCTTCATCGCTTCTCCCCCGTGAGCGGAGTCTGAGGTTGCGTCCCGCCCGGCGATGCGCCCTGGCTCGGCGTCGCCGCGCCGGCGTTGTACTGATGTTTGGTCTGCAGCGTCACCGTCGGCGTGCCCCCCAGCGACTGCAGGTACGCGATGACGCAGAGGATCTCCCGATCGTTGAGGCCGATCGGCGGCTTGTTGATCGTCGGCATGCCCGGGTTGAATCCCGGGACGATGTTCGCGTTGGGTTCGTACATCGCCTGCGCGAAGTACTCGATGTCGCTCAGCCCCGGCTCGCGGCTCTTCGCGCGCCCGTCGACCCCGGCGAGATCCGGGAAGCGCAGGGCGCCGCTCTTGCCAATCGTGTGGCAGGTCAGGCAGAGGCCCTTGCCCTCCATGATCTCGCGGCCGATCTTCGCCATGTCGGCGGTGCTCAGGTCGCCCTTCACGACGACCTCCGCCGGCGGCTGCACTTCCTTCTGCGGCACCATCTGGCCGACGTAGGTGTAAAACGCGGTCGTGGCGATCACGAGCGCGCCGATCCGGCCGATCAGGGGAACGGTCATGTCAGCTCCGCCTCGGGCGCGCCGGTGTGATGGGCCGCCTTCTTCCGCTCCTGGAAATCGGGCCGCTCGTGCAGGCTCGCGATCCAGAACACGACGCCGATCAGCAGGAAGAACATCAGCACGGTCGCCGAGACCACCTTCGTCGCGAAGCCGAGCGTCGGCGTGAAGGCGTCCGGCGAGGTGTCGCGGACGACGCCGTAGACGTGCCAGTGCTGCCGGAGGCCGGAGCGCACGTAGCCCATGAGCCCCATCAGCCAGGTGAAGGTGACGGCGATGAAGATCAGCACGTATTGCGAGATCGGCGGGATCTTCCCCCACCGCACCTCGCCCGTCCGCGTCGCGCCGCGGAAGAGGAAGATGTCGATCACCGTGATCGACACCATCGCGATGAGCACCGAGCTGACCTGCGGCACCGAGAGCCTGATGCGGACCGTCGCCTCGACGAAGTAGCCATAGACGCCAAGGAAGATGACGATCGCCGCGGCGGTCGCGAAGATCGCGAGCTGCAGGGCGTGCCCGATCCGCGCCCACGGCACCGTCGCAATCTTGCCCGTCCGCCGATAGAGCAGGAAGCTCATGAAGGTGGTGAGGATCAGGATGTTCACCGCGGTGTTCTTGGCGGACATGACCCCGAGGTAGCCGAGCACCGGGTGCGACGATCCGCCCATCGCGCGCACTTCGGAGACGGTGGCGATGATCGACCGCGGCGTCGCCCACACCGCGAAACAGAGCGCGATCCCGATGAGCAGGTACTTGATGAACTTCTGTAGCGGCTGCACCCCCTCGACCCGGCCCATCCCGAGCCACAGGTAATAGTTGGCCGCGAGGAACAGGTTGCCGATCAGCACGGCCTGGATGATGAAGAGCCACGAGAAGGCGCCGCCCATCATCGTGAGACCGAGCGTCTGCGAGAACGCGTAGATCTCCTTCGCGAGCCAGTAGCCGGCGAACGGGAGCGGGAGGAACGCGCTGATCGCGACGAAGTTGCCGATGTATCCCATCCAGTCGTAGTGCGCGCGCTCTTCGTCGGTCTCGGCCTGCAGGAACTTGAACGCGGCGTATGCGGCCGCCACCGATCCGCCGAACGCGATGTTCGCGATGACGCGATGCACGTTGATCGGCATCCACGTGTAGTTGTAGACGGCGTCCCAGACGGAGATCACCGCCCCGGTGTCGGAGATGCCGCGCGGCGACATCATGAACGTCAGCCACGCGTTGGCGATGAACATGATCGAGGTGCCGACCAGATTCAGCCCCAGCCCCAGCCCGAGGTGCACCAGCGGATGGAACTTCCCCCACCCGTAGTAGTACGTGTAGAGGAAAAACGCCTCGAAGAAGAAGAGCAGCACGTAGGGGAGGAACGTGGGCGAGAACACGCTCATCAGATAATTGGTGAACTTCGGGTATAGGATGACGAGCATGAACGTCAGGAACGCCCCGAACGTCGCGGTGAGCGAGAACGACACCGAGAGCAGCTTCGTGAATTCGTAGGCCAGCCGGTCGTACCGGGGATCCCCGCTCTTGTAGCCGATCGCCTCGATGATGAAGGCGAAGAGCGGGACGGCCAGCACGAACGCGGCGAAGAGAAGATGGAGCTGCGCGACCGCCCAGATGGCGACGCGGCTCCCGACCACGGGGAACCTCCGGTACTCCGCCTCCACGTACGGCGTCGCCCGCGCCTTGGTCTCCGCGTCTGCCTTTTCAGCGGCCAGTCCCTGCGCCCGAGGCGTGGCATCGGCGGCGGCGGCCGGCGCGCGGTACGGCTCCTTGTATTCGCGGCTCACCAGCGTCGACGCGATCCAGATCGCCCCGGCAAACATGACGAGGCCGGCAATGGGACCGAAAAGGACCCGCATTTTCCGGTTCATCGCCCCGTTCATGACGCCGTTCGGCATGCTGCCTCCGTTATTTGCTGTTCGCGGGCTGGTCCGCCGGAGCCGCAGCGGACGTGGACGCGCCGGGAGCGCCGGCCAGGCGCTTCCGTTCGAGCTCGCGCACGTAGGCGATGATCGCCCACCGGTCCGCGGGAGGAATGGGCCAGCGGTACGAGGCCATCAGCCCTTTCCCGTTCGTGATGACGTCGAAGATCTGCCCGTCGGGATAATTCCGGATGTTCTCCTGGTGGAGCGACGCCGTGGGGACGTTGCCGCGCTGGAACAGGATGCCTTTGCCGTCCCCGCGTGCGTCGTGGCACGGCTGGCAGTAGATCCGGAAGCGATCGTGTCCGCGCTCGACCAGCGCGTCGTCCACCGCGACGGGGATCTTCGCGACGAATTGCCCGTCCGCCCCCTTGCCGGTGAACAGCGCCTCGTCTTCCTTCAGACCGCCGATGGGAATCGTGCCGGGCACGGGTTCGCGCATCGACGCGCCGTTGTAGAAGAACGGACTGGCCGTCTGCGGCAGCACCTTCGGCTGGTTGAACATGCTCGGATTGGGATGGATCGGAGGACGGCTGGACGTGCAGCCGCGCGCGCATCCGGTGATCCCGACGATGCCGGCAAGGGCGAGGGCGGTGACGCCGCGTCGGCGTCCGCGACCGGTCCGGCCATTCGCGCCACGATCCATCGTCATACCTCGAGGTCCGGGTTCGGGTTGCGCACCTTCGCGAGATAGGTGGTTCGCGGCTTGGTGTTCAACTCGTCGAGGAGCGCGTAGTTGCGCGGGTCCGCTTTCGCCTTCACCACGCGGCTCGACGGGTCGCGCAGGTTGCCGAACTCGATCGCCGAGGCGGGGCAGGCCTGCTGGCACGCGGTCCTGACGTCGCCGTCACGAAGCTCGCGCCCCGCGAGCTTCGCATCGATCTTCGACCGGTTGATGCGCTGCGTACAGTAGGTGCACTTCTCCATGACCCCGCGAGCGCGGACCGTGACGTCGGGGTTCATCGCCAGCCGGAGGATGTCGGGCGTGTCCTTCGTGAAGTTGAAGAAATTGAACCGGCGCACCTTGTAGGGACAGTTGTTCGAGCAGTAGCGCGTCCCGATGCAGCGGTTGTAGACCATCACGTTGAGCCCCTGCGCGTCGTGCACGGTCGCGGCGACCGGACAGACCTGCTCGCACGGCGCGTCCTCGCACTGCATGCAGGGAATCGGCTCGAACACCATTTCCGGGTTGCCGTCGGGGTCGCCGGAGAAGTACCGGTCCACCCGCAGCCAGTGCATCTCACGGCCCCTGGCGACCTGCACCTTGCCGACCACCGGCACGTTGTTCTCGCTCTGACACGCGGTCACGCACGCATTGCAGCCGATACAGGCGTTCAAGTCGATCGTCATTCCCCACTGCGGGCCCTTGTCGTAGGCGTGCTCTTTCCAGAGTGAGAAGTGACGCGATTCCTCCTCGAAGACGCCCAGCCGTCCCGGGGATCCTTCGCGCTTCTCCGAGCGGCCGGAATCGGCGGCGTGCGCGGGCTCGGAGTGCGCGGGGTGCGACGCGGTGTCGGCGCGAAGCTCCGCCAGCGTGGACTCGCGGACGAGGGGGCGGCCTTCCATGCTGCCGTGGTTCTGGGTCGCCGACAGCGGGTACTTGCGCCCGACCCTCGTGATGGTGACGCCGCGGTCGAAGCCCGGCGCACGTGACGATCGAAGCGTGAAGGTGTCGAACCCGATGCCGGATCCAATCCGTCCCGCGCGCTGACGCCCGTAGCCGAGGGTCAGCGCCACGACGTTGTCGGCCATCCCGGGCTGGACCCAGACGGGAAGCTCGAGCGTCCGCTTCGCGTAATCGAGACGAATCACGTCCTCGCTGGTCACACCCAGCGCATCCGCGGTCTTCGGGCTCACCAGCGCGGGATTGTCCCAGGTGAGCTTCGTCAGCGGATCGGGAAGCTCCTGCAGCCATCCGTCGTTGGCGAATCGGCCGTCATGAAGCGCCGGCGACGCGAGGAACACGAGCTCGAGACCATTGGTCGATCCCGCACCGCTCGTGTTCGAGCCGCTCGCCGCGCCGGTGCCGTTCGTGCGCGCGGGATCCGCAACCGCGCCCCCTGTAGCAGCCGGGGTGACCTCGGGCAACTCGCTGCCCGCGAGCAACCCGTCGTGCAGAACGCGATTCCACTTCTTGTCGAACTCGCCTTCGCCCAGGATCGACGTCCAGGTCTCGCGCACGATCTCGTAGCCGGGACGATCCTTACCCGCCACGATCAGGCCCATCACTTCCGCGGGCGATCGTCCGCCGAACAGCGGCAGGATCAGCGGCTGGACGATGCTGAGCGTGCCGCCGACGGCGCGTGCGTCTCCCCACGATTCGAGGTAGTGCGCCAGCGGAATGTGCCATTCGGCCCTGGCGGAGGTCTCGTCAACGCTGTGGCCGAGCGCGATCGTGTGCGGCACCTTCGCCATGGCAGACGCGAAGTCGAGGTCGGCGGGCGCGTCGAACACGGGATTGCCGCCGAGGATGACGAGCGTCTTCACCGCGCCGGCGTTCATCGCCGTGACCAGCGACGCCAGCGAGCTCATGCTGGGAAGCGCCGCGTCCTTCGTCTCGTAGTAGCTGACCGTCTTGCCGGTGTTCCCGAGGTGCGCGTTCAGCGCGTAGACGGCCGCGTGCACGGCCGCGGGCTGACGTTCGCCCGCCACGATCACACTCTTGCCGCGGTTCGCCTGCAGATCCTTGGCGAGCGCCTCGAGCCAGCGCGGATCGACGTCGAGGACGTCTGCCGGACCCGCGGCGCCGCCTCCGGCTGCACCGAGTCGGCCGGCCAGCGCGGCAAGAAACGGCGCGATCTGGCGACTCTCGAGGCGCAGCCGGTGATCCGCCATGGCCCCCGTCAGCGAATACACGCCTTCGACCGCGTAGAGCCGGTTCATCGCGCCACCGGCGGCGCCGGCGCGGCGTCCGTCGGCGAAGCCGCGCGCGTGACGGATCGCCTCCGGGTCCGTGAGCAGAGGGTCGGCGTCGAGGGCGAGAATCACCGACGCGCGATCGAACCGCAGCATGAGATCCACGTCGCGTCCGATCGCCTGCCGCAAACCC
>JABFWM010000602.1 GCA_013362195.1 Acidobacteriota bacterium | reverse complement strand
GCGGAGCTGGCCGAGCGCGAACTCGTCCTGCTGGCGGACGTCGGCGTCGGCATCCTTCAATGCGGCAGTCAGCGGTTCGACCGCGCGTCGATCGCGCATCTGCCCGAGCCCGAAGGCCGCGTGTTCGCGGACGTCCGCGCTCGCGTCCTTCAGCGCCGTCAGCAGCGGTTCGAAGACGCTCGGATCGCGCAGCTGCACGAGCGCGTGCAGCGCCGTCTCACGGACGTCCTTGTCGCTGTCCTTGAGCGCCGCTGCGAGCGCGGCGATCGTGCGCGGATCGGCCGCGCCGCTCTTCTTCGCGTCCTGGACGGCGGCGTGCGCGAACGGCATCGCATGCTCGAGCGCCGCGCCCACGATCTCGGGGACGACGGGGAGAACGCTCTGCGTCACCCCCTCGACGACGCCCTGCGTGACGCCGTCAGCGACCGTCTGCGCCGTACCCTGCGCGACGCCTTCGGCGATGCCCTGCGTCACCGATTGCGCGATCGTCTGAGGCGACGCGTCGCGATCGGGCGAGTGGTTCGCGCGACCCTGCGACG
This sequence comes from Acidobacteriota bacterium, assembly GCA_013362195.1. Lineage (GTDB taxonomy): Bacteria > Acidobacteriota > Vicinamibacteria > Vicinamibacterales > 2-12-FULL-66-21 > QHWT01. The sequence continues at coordinate 1,519 of JABFWM010000602.1, read as the reverse complement.
CCGGCGCTAACGGCGGTGCAGGCGGCGCCGCGGGCTGCGGCCTCGGGGCTGCGCCGATCGCCGGCGGCACGTTCGCGGGCAGCAGCTCGATCCTGGTGGCCGCTTCGTTCGCCCAGGGCTGCACCGAGGCAAGCGGCACGAGTGCGAGAGCAAACGCCGCTGTCGCCACCGCCGCACGGCCGCGCGTGACGCCACGGCGAGGCACGCGGGGATCGAGAATCGCGATGAGACGTCCTTCGAGCTGCGAGCGGTGGGCCATGGCCAGCGTCGCACCCGCGAGGACGGCGGGAAAACGCCCGGCGCGCATCACCCGCGCGATCTCGAGCAGCTGATCCGCGTAGTCCGGACCGCGCGTTCCAGAGGAGAGCACGAGATCGTCGCACGCGCGCTCACGCTCCGTACGAAGCCGCTTGACGGCCATCCAGGCGAGCGGGTTGAACCAGTACGCGGCCGAGGCCAGCTGCGCGACCAGATGCGTGAGACAGTCGCGCCGCTTCACGTGTGCGAGCTCGTGCAGGAGCACGAAGCGCAGGCGATCCGCCGGCCAGCCGTCCGCGTCTACCGGCATCAACACCGACTGGCGGAAGACGCCCCACGCCATCGGCATCGAGCCGGCGCGCGATCGCAGGAAACGCACGCGCCGGATGCCGAGACCGCGCGCGAGCGACTGCGCTTCGGCCAGCCACGGCGCGGCGTCGATTACGGGTGTCCGCCGCGACATCCACTGCACCGCCGCGTGACCCATCAGCATGCGCGCGAGGATCGCCGCGGCGCCCACCGCCCACGCGAGGAACAGCAGCACCGGCCACGAGAGCGCACCGAGACGTCCGGCGAGAGCGGCAACCCAGGCGGCGCGAGGCACCAGTGCCGTCTCCGACGCCGTGGACGTCGAACGCACGCGGGAATGGGCGGCGGCCTGCTGCGGTTCCTCGTCTACTGAGGGACGCGGCGCCGCAGTCCTCCGACCGAGTGCGTCTTCGGCGCTGGCAGGTGCCGCCGGCACATCACGTGCAATCTCGACGAGCGGCACTTCCCAACGCGGCAGGACCAGCGTGAGCGCCGGAGCGGCGAGCGCTCCGACGAGACCAAGCGTCCACACCAGATGTCGCGCGGCGGCGGACGCGCGCCGCAGCGCGGCGGCGACCAGCGCGGTCGCGCCGAGCACGACCGAGGCCTTGACCAGCATGTCGATGACGACGGGGGTATCCAGGAGGGCCATGGCTCAGACTCCGCTCTTCCGCGCCCCATCGATCAATCGGGCGAGCCGATCGAGCTCTGCGGACGACAACTTCGCCGACGATTCGTCGAGCAGCGCGGAAATGGCCTGCTCGGCCGACCCGTCGAAAAACGTCTGGAGGATGTGGCGCAGCGCCGACCGTTTGGCGTTGTCCCGCGCCACCGTCGGCAGATAGACGTAACGCGGCCCGTCCTGTTCGTGGCGGACGTGCCCTTTGTCTTCGAGAATTCTCAACAGCGCGCGGACCGCCGAGTAAGATGGCGGTTCGGGGAGCGCGGCCTG
>JABFWM010000558.1 GCA_013362195.1 Acidobacteriota bacterium | reverse complement strand
ATCGCTTCGCCGGCGCCGCGGCAGACGCCACGACCCGCGCCGATCGCCTGACCGGAGGCCGGTTCAATCTGCTTGGCTACCGCGACCTTCCCTGCGGCTCGCCCCCCGACTGGGAGCTCGACGTCGTACACGGGCGGCGTCCGCCGCGAGCGTTCTGGGCGTCGGTAGCGTACCTGGATCCGGCGTGCGGCGATCACAAGATCATCTGGGAGCTCAATCGGCACCAGCACTGGCTGACACTCGGTCGGGCGTACTGGCTGACCGGCGAAGTCCGTTACCGCGCCGCGTTCGTGCGCGAGCTCGAACACTGGATCGCCGCCAATCCGCCGCTGCAGGGCGTGAATTGGGTGAGCATGCTCGAACTCGCGTTCCGCGCGATCTCGTGGACGTGGAGCCTCGAGTTCTTCAGTCACGATGCCGACCGCGACACCTCGCCCTGGCTCGTCGATCTCCTGATTGCACTCGATCGGCAGCTCGCGCACGTCGAGAACAATCTCTCGCAGTACTTCAGTCCGAACACGCACCTGTCGGGCGAAGCCCTCGCGCTCTATGCCGTCTCGCAGGCGCTGCCGGAACTGCGCGCCAGCGGGGCGCGCGCCGCGCGTGGGCGCGACCTGCTCCTCGCCGAAGCGGCGCGGCAGATCCGCGCCGACGGCGGGCACGTCGAACTGTCGCCGCACTACCACCGCTACTCGACCGACTTCTACCTGCTCGCGCTGCTGGTCGCGCGGGCAGCGAACGATCCGGCCGCGTCGATCTTCGAGCAGGCCGTCCGTGCGCAGGCCGAATACCTGCGGACCATGGCGGACGATCACGGGCAGCTGCCGCTCATCGGCGACGATGACGGCGGTCAGTTGAGCGGCTGGTGCGGGACGCGGCCGGCCGACGCCAGCACCACCTTGTCACTGGCCGCCTGCGTGCTCGGGGATCCCTCGCTCGCGGTGGGGCCTCCGGCGGAAGAAATCGCGTGGTGGATGGGACCGCTGCAGCCCCTCGACGAGGCGCCGGTTCGCGAACGGCCGTCGCGTGTGCTCGACGCGAGCGGCTACGTGGTGTCACGTACCGCGGCGGGCGATCACCTCGTGTTCGACGTGGGGCCGCATGGCTTTCTCAATGGCGGCCACGCGCATTCGGATGCGCTGGCGGTCACGCTCAGCGTCCGCGGCCAGCCCCTGCTGATCGATCCGGGGACGGCCACCTACACGATGGATCCCGGGCTGCGCGATCGGTTCCGATCCACGCGCATGCACAACACGGTGCTCGTCGACGGCCGGAACCACACGGAGCCGCGCGGCCCGTTCCACTGGGCGCACGCGCCGGCGGCACGACTGCTCTTCTCGCAGCTCGATTCGGGTGGTGACGTCGCCGAAGGCACGCACGACGCGTATGCCCGGACGGCGCACGTGCGCACCGTCATCGCGGTGCACGGCGTCGGCTGGATCATCGTCGATCGGATGCTCGGCGACGCGGAGGTCGAAGCCGAAGCGTGGTGGCACGTCCACCCGTCCTGGTCATCGTCGCTCGATCGTGCGCTGGCGATGTCCGGCGCGGTCGAGCGGTTCATGGACGGCGACTGGGCGCTCTACTCTCCCGAGTACGGACGCGTCGAGCGCGCGGCGGCGCTGCGGTTCGTCAGGCGCGCCCGCGCGCCGTTCGCATTCGCCACGTTCATTCCGGCGGCCGCACCGGCGTCTGGTCGGCTCAGTGTGGCTGAGGTGCCGCTCGAGACCGCGCCACCCCCGGACTGGGTTGGCAATGCATTTCGCATCCTGGGCGATTTCGATCTCACCGTGCTCGCCGCCACGCCTGTGACGCGACGGCCGACCCCCGATGGTCCGCGCACGCGCTGGGGCACGGGAGACATTCACACGGACGCGCGCGTGTGCGTGGTGCGCGATCACACGGTGGTCGCGCTCGCCGCCGGAACCATCGTCGAGCTGCGTCCGGCTCTGGCCTCAGCCGTGCATACACACGGGGCGTGACGCGCGAGCTCTTCCGCTCGCGACCTTCCGCCCACGCGGAAGCCATCGGGATGGACAAGCGGGACGCGCGGGCTCCCGCTGCAGCGGACGTTCCACGGAGTTCGAACGGGATCATGTGCGGCATCGCGGGATTCGCGGACACCAGCGGCGGCGCGGGCGATCAGCCAACGCCGCGTCTCGAGGCGGAATTCTCGCTCGTCCACCGCATGTGCGAGGTGATCCGGCATCGCGGTCCGGACGATGAAGGGATCCATGTCGAGCCGGGCGTCGGCCTCGGCATGCGGCGGCTGAGCATCATCGACCTCGCGGGCGGACGGCAACCGATCCACAACGAAGCGCGAACGATCTGGATCGTCTTCAACGGCGAGATCTACAACTACCGCGAGCTGCGGCGCGCGCTCGAAGCGCGCGGGCATCAGTTCGCCACCGCCAGCGACACCGAGTCGATCGTTCACGCCTACGAGGAATGGGGCGAGGACGCCTTCCGCCGGCTGCGCGGGATGTTCGGCGTCGCGATCTGGGACCGTCCGCGGCGCACGCTGCTCCTGGCCCGCGACCGCGCCGGCATCAAGCCGCTGCATTACACCGAGCGCGGCGGCCGCCTCTATTTCGGCAGCGAGATCAAGTCGCTGCTCGCCGCCGGAGCGGTGGACACGCGGATCGATCTCGCGGCGCTCGACCACTACCTGGCGTTTCTGTACACGCCGCAGGACTCGTCCATCTTCGAGCACGTCCGCAAGCTGCCGCCCGGCCACTACCTGCGCTGGCAGGACGGGCGGAGCGAGCTGCGGCAGTACTGGCACGTCAGCGCCGAGGAGCCGTTCAGCGGCTCCGAGGCCGATGCGGCCGCCCAGTTGCGCGATGTGCTCGCCGACGCGGTGCGCTCGCACATGGTCAGCGATGTGCCGCTCGGCGCCTTCCTCTCCGGCGGGGTCGATTCCTCGGCGGTCGTGGGGATGATGGCGCAGGCCTCGCCGCGGCCGGTCAAGACGTTCTCGATCGGCTTCGACGAACCGTCGTTCGACGAACTCGAGCATGCGCGGACGGTCGCGAACCATTTCGGCTCCGATCACCACGAGTTCGTCGTTCGGCCCGATGGCCTCGCGATCCTCGAGCGGCTGATCGCGCACTTCGACGAGCCGTTTGCCGATTCCTCCGCGATCCCGACCTGGTACGTGTCGGAGATGGCACGGCGGCACGTCACGGTCGTGCTCTCGGGCGACGGCGGCGACGAGCTGTTCGGCGGCTACGATCGCTACCTGCCGCATCCGCGCGTCGCGCAGTTCGATCGGCTGCCGTTGCCCGGCCGCCACGCGGTGGCGGCGCTGGTGTGGCCGCATCTCCCGCACGGCGCCCGCGGCAAGAACTTCCTGCGCCACGTCGCCAGCGACCCGAATCGCCGTTTCGTCGATTCGATGGTGTTCTTCCAGCAGGACGAACGGCTGGCGATGTACTCGGGCGACCTGCGGCGTGCCCTGCGGGCGGAGGCGGAGCGCGCGCTCGACCGGCGCTTCGATCGCTTCGATGCGCTGCCGCTCGCCTCGCGCATGATGCGCGTCGATTTCGAGACCTACCTCCCGGAAGACGTGCTGACGAAAGTCGATCGCATGAGCATGGCGCATTCGATCGAATCGCGCGTGCCGATTCTCGACAACGCGGTGATCGACTTCGCGGCAACGCTCCCCGCGTCGTTCAAGATCAAGGACGGGCGCCGCAAGCACATCTTCAAGGAGGCGCTGCGGCCGCTGCTGCCGGCCGGCATTCTCGACCGTCGCAAGCAGGGTTTCGGCGTGCCGCTCGGCGTGTGGTTCCGGGGCGGGCTGACCGATCTCTTCTCCGACGTGCTCGGCTCGGCGCGCACGCGTCAGCGCGGCTATTTCGAGCCAGCCTTCATCGATCGGCTCGTGCGCGAACATCTCTCCGGCGCGCGCGATCACACGCTGCGGCTCTGGCAGCTCGTCGTCCTCGAGTTGTGGCATCGCGCCTACGTGGATGCGCCCGCCGACGCCGCGGCCTCTCCCCTGTCCGCCAGACATGCACGATAACGCGCGCGTTCACCCATTCACCGATCACGAGGCGCCGCAGCGCACTGCGCTGCGCGTCGGCCTGCTCGTCGACTCGCTGCGGCAGCCGCAGTGGGTCTACGACATCATCGCCGAGATCCAGGAGTCGAGTTACGCGCGCGTGGCGTTGATCGTCGAGAACGGCGACGTCGATCGGCCCGAGCGCAGCGTCGTGCGCAAGCTGCTCACGCAGCGGCACCGGATCGGCTACGCGCTGTACTGCCGTCTCGACGATCGCTTGTTCCGCCGGCACCCCGACGCGTTCACGGAGCGGCCGATCGACGATCTCGTCGACGGCGTGCCGCGCCTGCGCGTGACGCCGATCAAGAAGAAGTGGTCGGACTACTTCCAGCCGGAGGACGTTCAGGCCGTCCGCGCCCACGATCTCGACGTCGTGCTGCGCCTCGGTTTCCGCATTCTGCGGGGCGACGCGCTCCGGATCGCGCGGCACGGCGTCTGGTCGTACCACCACGGGGACAACCTCGTGAATCGTGGCGGGCCGCCGGGATTCTGGGAGGTCATGGACGGCGAGGCCGTCACTGGGTCGGTGCTGCAGGTCCTGAGCGACGAACTGGACAACGGCACCGTCATCTATCGATCGCACGCGCTCACCGATCGGCGTTCCGTCCGCCGCAACCAGGACAACTTCTACCGCAAGTCGGCGGCGTTCGTGACGCGCAAGCTGCGCGATCTCGCCGCGGACGGCCCGGCCGCGCTCGCCTGCGATCCGCACGCCGACGTCTACATGCCGTACACGCGGCGGCTCTACAAAGAACCAACCAACGCCGAGATGCTGAAGCTCGGCGTGCGCCTGGCCCGACGCTACGTCGCCGACAAGGCGCAGGCGGCGGTGTACCGGGACACCTGGGCGCTCGCGTGTCGCGTGCATGCCGGCGCGCCCGGACCCGATCCAGGGTTCCATCGCTACAAGCTGCTCACGCCGCCCCGCGATCGGTTCTGGGCGGATCCGTGCCCGGTCGCGACCGATGAAGGATTCGTGATCTTCGTCGAGGAGCTCCCGTTCCGCACGAACAAGGGGCACATCAGCGCGCTCCACCTCGATCGCCAAGGGACGCTGCGCCACGTCGAACCGGTGCTCGAGAAGACGCACCACCTCTCGTATCCATTCGTGTTCGACTGGCGGGGCGAGCGCTTCATGATCCCGGAGACGGGCGCGAACCGCACCGTGGAGCTGTATCGCGCGACCGATTTTCCGCGCGGATGGACGCTCGAGCGCGTGCTGATGGACGGCGTCTACGCGGTCGACGCGACGCTGGTCGACATCGACGGCCGCTGGTACATGTTCGCGAACGTCGGCGTCGAAGGCACGCTCAACTACGACGAGCTGCACGTGTTTTCGGCGGCGGCGCCCGACGGCCCGTGGCGGCCGCACCCGCGAAATCCCGTCAAATCCGACGCGCGCTGCGCGCGACCCGCCGGCCGGCTGTTCTGGTGGAACGGGTCCCTCTACCGGCCGTCGCAGGACTGCTCCGGGCAGTACGGGTCCGCCATCGTGATCAACAAGGTCACGCGGCTCACGCCGACGGAGTTCGCCGAGCGACCGGTCTCGCGCGTCGAAGCGAAATGGGCGCCCGGGCTGCTAGGGACGCACACGCTCAACAGCGCGCCGGGGATCAGCGTCGTCGACGTGCTGATCCGCCGGCCGCGGTTCACTCGATAGTCCACGACCAGGGCACCCAAGCGCTGCCGTGGGCAGCGCACTACCGCCATTCGGAATCGTGCTACCGATGCCCGCAGGAAACGGCTCAGGCGAGGGAACGATTCCGCCCAATTTGAGCAAACTCCCTGGCACCCCACTTGCTGAGATCGGCCGCGATGGTTCCGGCCTCCACAATTCCCGTTGCTTTGTTCTTCTCGAGCTTCGTGCCGGGCGGAACGGAGCACCAGATGATCCAGTTGGCGCGCCGCCTCGATCGGCGCCGCTTCCAGGTGCATGTCGCCTGTTTTCATCGCTCCGGCGCGTGGCTGTCTCGCATCGAGCCCGACGTCGCCAGCCTCGTCGAGTTCCCGATCCGCAGCTTCCGTCGTGCCGACACCGTTCGCCAGGCGCGGGCGTTTGCCCGCTGGTGCCGCGAGACGGGCATCGCGGTGCTGCACACGACGGACATCTACGCGAACATTTTCGGGTTGCCGGCCGCCGCGGCGGCGCGCGTCCCGGTGCGCATCGCGAACCGCCGCGAGATCAATCCTGACAAGAGCGTCGGCCTGATCGCGCTGCAGCGCGCGTCCTACGCCTTCGCCCACCGCATCGTCGCCAACTCCAGCGCCGCGGCGGCGCGGCTGCGGCGTGAAGCCGTCAAGCCCTCTCGCATCGAGGTCATCGGCAACGGCATCGATCTGCACGCGTTCGCGCCGCGGACGATTGCGCCGCCGCTGCGGCGGATCGTCACGGTCGCGAACCTTCGCCGCGAGAAGGCGCACGAGGTGCTGATCGACGCGGCCGCATCGCTGCTTCCGCGGTATCCGGATCTGCAGTTCCGCTTCGTTGGCGGCGGCGCGCGGACCCGCGAACTCACGGCCCTCGTGCAGTCGCGCGGCCTTGCCGATCGGATCCTGTTCCTCGGCCATCGCGACGATGTGCCGGCGGTGCTGGCGGAGAGCGACGTCTACGTGCTCCCGTCGCGGTCCGAGGCATTTCCGAACGGCGTCATCGAAGCGATGGCGGCGGGCCTGCCGGTCGTCGCCACGGCCGTGGGCGGGATCCTCGAGCTCGTGGACGACGGCCGCACCGGAGTGCTGGTGCCGCCCGACGATCCTGCTGCCCTGGCAAGGGCGATTCAACGTCTGCTCGACGATCCCGCGCGCGCGGCGGCGCTCGCGCAGGCCGGGCGCGCCGCGATTGCCGCGCGGTTCTCGTTCGAGCGGATGGTCGGCGCCTTCGAATCGATGTATCTCGACGAGTTGCAGCGCCGCGCAGCGGTTGCGCCGCGCCCGACTCACGTCACAGCGTCCTGATCTCTCATGTGCGGCATTACTGGCAAGCTCTCCTACGACGGCGCCCCCGTCGACCGCGATCTCGTGGCAGCGATGACCGACGCCGTGACGCATCGCGGTCCTGATTCCGCGGGCTACTACTTCGGCGACGGCATCGGGCTCGGCCACCGCCGGCTCAGCATCATCGATCTCGCGACCGGCGATCAGCCGCTCGCCAACGAAGACGAGACCGTTTGGGTGGTCTTCAACGGCGAGATTTACAACTTCCAGGAGGTGCGGCGCGATCTGGAGGCCGCAGGCCATCGCTTCCGCACGCGCTCGGATACCGAGGTCATCGTCCATGCCTACGAGGAATGGGGCGAGCAGTGCGTGGCGCGCTTCGCCGGCATGTTCGCGTTCGCGCTGTGGGACGCGCGCGCGCGCCGGCTGCTGCTCGTCCGCGACCGCGTCGGCGTCAAGCCGCTCTACTACGCGCCGGTGCCCGGCGGCCTCGTCTTCGGATCCGAAATCAAGTCGCTGCTCGAAGATCCGGCGGTGCCGCGGGACTGGCGTCCCGACGCGCTCGACGCGTATCTGACGCTCGAGTACATTCCCGGTCCCGCGACGATCTATTCGCACGTCCACAAGCTGCCCCCCGGACACCTCCTGGTGGCCGAACGCGGCCAGGTGCGCATCCAGCAGTACTGGGACCTTCGCTTCACCGGTGACGGCGACACCAACCGCGAACCGGAGTATCTCGCGCGGCTCGACGTGCTGCTGCGCGACTCGGTGCGCTCTCGTCTCATCAGCGACGTCCCGGTCGGCGCGTTCCTGTCTGGCGGGATCGATTCCTCGACCGTGGTCGCCTACATGGTCGAGACGAGCGACGCGCCGGTGGTCACGACGTCGGTGGGGTTCGCCGAGCAGGCGTTCGACGAACTGGAACACGCGCGCGTCGTCGCCGAGCACGTCGGCTGCGAGCACTACCCGGTGGTCGTCACGC
>JABFWM010000294.1 GCA_013362195.1 Acidobacteriota bacterium | reverse complement strand
GCCGTCCGCAGGTACTGCTCGATCTGCGCCACGACGTCGGTCTGGGACAGCGCCAGGTCGTGCTGCTCGAACGGATCCGACTCGAGGTTGTAGAGCTCGAGCGGCGCGTCCTTCTTCAGGCGCACGGCCTTCCACGCGCCCATGCGCACCGCCTGCTGAAAGCCGCGCTCGTGGAACTCCCAGTAGAAGAAGTCGTGCGTCGGCTGCCGCTCGCCGCGAAGCGCCCGCGTCATCGACAGGCCGTCGATGCCGGACGGCACCTTGGCGCCGGCGAGCTCGGCGAGGGTCGGAAAGACGTCCCAGTGCGCCCACACGTGCGCGCTGACGCGGCCGGCCGGCACGACGCCGGTCCAGCGCGCGATCATCGGCACGCGAATGCCGCCCTCGTAGAGATCGCGCTTGATCCCGCGGAGTCCGCCCGAGCTCTTGAAGAAGGCCGGCTGCGCGCCGCCTTCCTGGTGCGGGCCGTTGTCGCTGATGAACAGGATCAGCGTGCGTTCGTCGAGCCCGCGCGCGTGGACGAGATCGGCAAGCCGGCCGATGTCGCGGTCCATGCGCGTAATCATCGCGACGAACGCCGCCTTCGGCGTCGGCTGCGAACGATAGCCGAGCGACGTGTCGTCTGGGCCGGTCAGCTTCGCATCCGCCGCGGCGTTCACGTATGGCGTCTCGGGAAACGTGCCGCGGAGGGGCGCGAGCGAATCGTCCGGCACCCGAAGCTCCGCGTGCGGCACCGTGTAGTTCAGATACAGAAAGAACGGCCGCGCATCCTCCTTCTCGATGAAGGCGGCCGCCTCGCGCGTGAACAGATCGTTCACGTAGTCGCTGGCCAGGTCGGTGGCGACGCGTTCGTTGTTGCGATAGAGGTGGTCGGTGAACTGCCGATGCGCGTGACGGTGATCGAGAAAGCCAAAGGCGTAGTCGAAGCCCTTCTTGTCGGTCTGCCCCGGCGTTCCGGGCCGGCCGAGGCCCCACTTGCCAATCACCGCCGTCCGGTAGCCGGCGTCGCGAAGCGCCATCGCCACCGTGACGTCTTCCGCCCGCAGCGGGATCTCGCCGTTGCCGCGGATCCACGCGTGTCCGGTGTGCAGCCCGGTCATCAACGCGCAGCGTGACGGCGCGCACACGGTGCTGCCGGCGTAGTAGTGCGTAAACCGCGTGCCCTCGCGGGCGAGACGATCGAGCGACGGCGTCTGAAACCGCGCCTGCCCGTAGGCGCTGAGGTCGCCGTAGCCGAGATCGTCCGCCTGAATGACGAGGACGTTGGGCCGCGGCGTGCCCGGCTGTCGCGCACCCGCGAGCGCGCCCGCGCACGCGAGGGCGACAGGAAGAAGCATGGACGACACTGTGATCTTCACGGACGGCTCCCACGAGGCATCACGAGGAACACGGATCGATCACCGATGACGCGGGACGCCGCGTCTGCGGCGCAGTGTAGCGTGTTTCGCGATATTCTCTGCGGATGCCTGGCTCGATTGCGCTCGAGGACCTCGCGGACATCTTTGCCGTCCCGCCGCTGCCGCGCCGTGCGGACGCACGCCGCAGCCTCAACTTCGACGCGGCGGAATGCGTCGCGCGCCGCATCGAAGCCGGCGGCATCACCCGCTACCTCTATGGCGGCAACGCGTTTCTGTATCACGTGACGCTGGACGAGTTCACCGATCTGCTCGACTGGCTCGCCGGCTTCCCGCCGGCGCGCTGGCCCATCCCGAGCATCGGGCCGTCCTTCGGGCGCGCCATCGATCAGGCGCGCCTCCTGGCCCGACATCGCTTTCGGGCCGCGATGGTCCTGCCCTGCAACGATCCGCGCGACCCGCGCGGCATGGAAGCCGGGCTCCGCGACATCGCCGACGCCGCCGGCCTGCCGCTCATCCTCTATTTGAAGGCGGAGGACGGCTTCGGGCGCGATACGGACGCCGGCCTCGACGCGGTCGGGCGGCTGATCGACGACGGCGTCGCCGCGGCCATCAAGTACGCAGTCGTGCTCGACGATCCGTCGAAGGATCCCTACCTGACTGGCCTGCTGCGCCGCGTCGATCGGCGCCGCGTCATCAGCGGCATGGG
>JABFWM010000189.1 GCA_013362195.1 Acidobacteriota bacterium | reverse complement strand
TCGTACCCGTGCGGCGGCTCGTCGCCAGCCGCTGCGAAACCCTCGCGCAGTATTACTGACGCCGGGTCTGAAGACCCGGCCTACGTGAGGGTCTGAAGACCCGGCCTACGTGTGGGTCTGAAGACCTGGCCTACGCCAATCGTGTGTGTGTAGGGCGGGTCTTCAGACCCGCCGAATCGCGGCACGCGCGTTGCTGCTCGTGCAACGTGCCTCGCCGTCTCACGTCCCTCAAACGCCTCATGCGTGGCACGTTCGGACTGTCGGATTTCCGTCCGGGCCAGCAGGACGTCATCCGTTCCATCGTCGACGGCCGCGATACCGTCGCGATCATGCCGACGGGTGCCGGCAAGTCGCTCTGCTACCAGCTGCCGGCGCTGCACCTGCCGGGCACGACCGTCGTCGTGTCGCCGCTCATCGCGCTGATGAAGGACCAGGCCGACAAGCTGCGCGAGCTGGGCGTGTCGGCGCAGGAAGTGAACTCGACGATCCCGCCGCGCGACATCGAGCGCGCGATTGCCGCGATCGCCGCCGGCCGCGTGGACTTCGTCTTCGCGACGCCGGAGCGCCTCGAGGACGCGGCATTTCTGAAGACGCTCGCGGCGCTGACGATCGACCTCTTCGTCGTGGACGAGGCGCACTGCCTGTCGGAGTGGGGGCACGACTTCCGTCCGGCGTTTCTGTCGCTGGGCACCGCGATCCGCACGTTGAAGCACCCGCGCGTGCTCGCGCTGACGGCGACGGCCACAGCGAACGTCATCGACGACATCGTCAAGCAGCTGGGCCTGCGCGATCCGGCGATCGTGAATCTCGGGGTCTACCGCCCGAACCTGCATTACGGCGTCGAGCGCACGCCCAGCGAGGACAAGAAAGATCGCGTGCTGATCGAGCGGCTGCGTTCGACCGAAGGCGGCGGCATCGTCTACGTGGCGACGGTGAAGCACTGCACGGCGGTGACTCGCCTGCTCGAGGCCGAAGGCCTGCCGGTCGCGCCGTACCACGGACGTCTCGGCGCGCGGGTGCGGCACGAGACGCAGGATCGATTCATGGCCGGCGAGCTGAAGGCGATCGTCGCGACCAACGCGTTCGGGATGGGCATCGACAAGGCCGACATCCGCTTCGTGTTCCATTACGACATGCCGGGATCGCTGGAGTCGTACTACCAGGAGTCGGGGCGCGCCGGCCGCGACGGACAGCCTGCCGACTGCGTGCTGCTCTATCGCATCGAGGATCGGCGGACGCACCAGTTCTTCATGGGCGGCAAGTATCCCGGCGCCGACGCGCTCGTCGCGGTGCGCGATGCGCTGGTCACCTCCGGCGCCGCCAATCAGCCGGTCGCGCTGGCGCGCATCCAGGAGCTCGCCTCCACCGTCGCGAAGACGAAAGTGCGATCCATTCTCGCGATGATGAAGGAGCTCGAGCTCGTGCGCGAACAGCGCGGCTCGCGGTTTCAGTTGATCGAGCGGTCGGACGTGCCCGTTGACGAGCTCGAACGCATCTCGCAGCAGTACGCGGATCGTCAGGACGCGGATCGCACGAAGCTCGAGCGCATGGCGCAGTACGCGCAGAGCGCGCTGTGCCGCTGGAAGCTGCTGCTCGACTACTTCGGCGAAGGCGACGGCTTCGACCGGTGCGGCGAGTGCGACAACTGCCGCGAGCCGCTCGAACAGCGGCTCCGGGCGTCGTAACGACCGGTCATAACGACAGTCTCCGCTCGGCCCACCACCACACGAGGAGCGCGGTCGCAAGAAAGCCGATGGCGATGACATAGGTGCGCACGGCCGGCGCGGCGCGGACGATCAGCTCGCCGGTCGCGCGGTTCAGGATCGCCAGCCCGCCGGCGACGCCTGACGCGAGCGCGCCGACGTTGAACAACGCGGCCACGCCCCCGGCCACCAGCAGGATGCCGATCACCAGCGCCACATTGAACACCCGGTCCACGTGTTCTTCGGATCGCCATCGATCCTGACGGATCCGCGCGGCGACGGCCGCGCCGAAGCCGGCGGGCGCCGCCGGCACCGGCCGCGCCGCCAGCGCCTCCTCGATCTGCCGCGCCGTCGCGAGCGC
>JABFWM010000354.1 GCA_013362195.1 Acidobacteriota bacterium | reverse complement strand
GGCGGTAAACGGCAGGTTCGGTTGTTCCCGCGGCAAGGCGTCGAGGATCGCGCCAGCGCTCGCACAGCGTCCGGCGCTGGCGGCGCGACGTGCCGACACGAGACGGACCTGCGCGTAGACGGCGCGCACCGACGTGCCGCCTTCTTCATTGGGGAAGAAGCGGTCCTCGAAGAGAGCGGCCGCGGCGGCCGCGTCGCCGCTCTCGGCCTGGGCGAGCGCGAGCCGATACACGATCGGCGCCGGCATCTGCCCGGCGCGCGGATAGCGCCGCAGCGCCGTCACGCGTTCCGCCGCCGGCGCACGCGCGGCGCTCAACACGCCATCGAGCGCCGCATACACCTCCACGTTGTCCGGATCCGCGGCCAGTCCTTCCTCGAGCACGGCGCGCGCCTCGTCGACCCGATCGGTCGTATGCAGCAGCGCGAGGCCGAGGTTCCGGTGCAGCGTGGGAATGGCCGCATGCCGCTGCCGGACACGCTGCCATTCCGCGATCGCTTCTTCCGCGAGGCCGCTCGACGCGTAGAGCGACCCGAGCAGGAACCGCGCGGTCGTGTCCTCGGGGTTCGCGCGCAGCGCGCTTCGCAGCACCGCGTACGAGGAGTGACGGCTGGGAAACGTGTACCGCGTCGACCTGGCGCGAGCGACGTCGTCGTCCGCCCGCGGATTGCCGCCGAGACGTTCGCGGACGAAGCCGCGGTAGTACGCGATCAGCGGTGAATCGCCCGGCGCCACCGCTCCGGGTTCGCGCGCGGGATACTCGACCGCCGGATACTCGCGATCGAGCAGAGCGAGGGCGTCCTGGTACGCGCCCATGGACAGATAGTGCTCGACGAGATCGAGCACCCGTTCGGCATCGGCGCCAAGATGCTCCCAGAGCGCCGCCTCCGCGTCGCCGAGCAGCACGCGTTCGTGCCGCAGCAGCGTGCTCGTCGGGTCGAGTGCCTCGCAGTCGCGGGCCCGTTCCCGCGCGTCCGTCTCCTGGCGCAGGCCGCGCAGGGTCATGACTTCGAGCGTGCACGCGAGCGCGTGGCGGGGCGAGTCGGCGGAAATGGCCTTCAGCGCCCGCAGCGCGGACGGAAGGTCCTGCTCGCTCGCCGACAGCTTCGCGAGATGCAGGAGCGCCGGCACGCGCGTCGCGCGGAAGCGCTCTGCGGCTTCGAAGTGGACGCGCGCGTCGCGGCCGCGGCCGACGGCCGCCAGCGCGAGGCCGAGGTAGTAGCGCGTTTCGAAGTCGGTGGTGTTGCGCGCCGATGCCTGCTCGAGCCACGACCGCGCGGCGGCGCCGGCCGCGCCCGACGCGTCGCTCCAGCCGAGCGCGAAGGCAAGCCGTCCCGCCGCTTTCAGCAACGTCAGGCTGTGCGGATGGTCCGCGAGACCGCGGCGATACGTCGAGAGCGCCGTGAGCCGCCGCCCTTCGAGCTCGTCGATCGATCCGCGGCCGGCGATCGCGTCCGCCGCTCTGGCGTCGTCATCGCTCGGAACTTCGGCGGCTCGCGGCCCGAGCCGTTCTTCCGACGCCGGCGTCAGATCGTACGTGTTTTCGGTGTGCGTCAGAATCGGCCGTTCGGACGCGTCAGTCAGCTCGAAGGTCACGGGGGCCTCAGTGACGTCGAGCTCCGTGCGCCACACCGCTCGTGGCGATAAGGTGACGCGCGAGTCAGACGCCGCCGTTGTCCCCTGACGGATGCGGATGCGCGCGTTCTCGAACGCGCGGGTGACGTCCAGCGCGATCTTGACGTGCGTGGGCGTGCTGCGTTCCAGGAACATCACCCCGTCGACGTTCGCGCGCGTGATGCCGCCGAGATCCCGCACCGGCAGCCAGTGCTCGGTGAACCTCACCGCCTCCTGCGGTTCGAGGAACGCGTAGGTTTCCTGGTTGCGAAAGAGTCCGGCCTGCAGCTCGACATACGCGCTGTCGTCGTCCGACAAGGCGGTGCGCCACGCCGCCGCGTCGCGATCGTGTCCCCACGACCAGAACTTGTGCACGGGCAGTTCCGCCGGATCGGCCACGTGCACCGTCCCGCTGTTCGTCCTCGGATGGTAGACCCCGACGAACGGTTCGCGCGTGCGATACGTGAACAGCGACACCGGACCGTCGACTTCGTTGCGAATCACGCTGAGATCGCGCCCCTGTCGATCGACTGGCCAGGGCTCGACCGCGGTGAAGCCGTGCGTCGCCATGAGCTCGGTGGGATAGATCAGCCGCGAGTCGTCCCACACCTGCACGGCGCCGTTGCTCCACCAGTAATAGCGATGCCGCACGTCCGTCTGGTTGAACAGCTCGACGTGCTGATCGAGCACCGAGCGTCCCGGCTGCAGGCGCAGTTCCACGCGCCACCGCGAGCCGTACACGCGATCCGTGTTGCCGACCGAGATCGATCCGCTGCCGTCGGGCCGTTCCGCGACGGCGAAATCGACGGGCGACATCGATGCCCAGTTGTGCGAGACGGGGAAGTTGAACTCGACGCCGAACGCCGCCCACGCGCCGCGATAGCCGATGAGCGCTTTCTTGATCGCGGTGTTCGCGTAGAACATCTCGCGTCCGGTGCGCTTGTCGAGGCAGCTGTAGATGTGTCCGCCGAGATCCGGCAGCACGGTGAGCCGCAGGTACTCGTTCTCGAGGTGCAGGCTGCGCCACCGCACCCGTTCGCGCCGATCGGTCAGGGCATCCCGCAGCGGATACGGATAGTTGAAGCGGCCGACGGTGAACAGGTCGAAGGGCGGATTCGGGTTCGCGGCGTCTTCCGCGTAGGTCGGGATCTCGATGACGTCGCTCCACGCGCGCACTGCCGCGGTTGCTGGCGCAGCAGCCGGCGCGCGCCCGATCGCGACGATCGCGACGAGCCCGACGATAGCGGCCGCGCAGCGAATCGTCCTCACGTCAATGGTCCCTGGCGCGATCGTCCGGCCGTTCCACACCGGGTCGAAAGACCCCGCGGGCACCTGTACTTGGAGGGCGGGTCTTCTGACCCGCCGTCGGCAGCGCGAACGCCACGATGGTCGATCCCGGCGGCGACACCAGCAGTCCGTCGCCCCCGGCGGCGACGACGACGTACTGACGCTGGTTGCGGCCCATGAACGTCATCGGCGTCGCGTGCGCGCTCGCGTCGAGCGTGGCCTCCCACAATTTCGCGCCGGTCTGCGCGTCGAACGCGCGGAAGCGCTTGTCGATCGTCCCGCCGATGAACACCACGCCGCCGGCCGTGGCGATGGTGCCGCCGATGTTCGGCGACCCGGTGTCGGGGAACCCCTGCGCGGCGAGTTCGGGGATCATGCCGAGCGGAACCCGCCACACGATCGCGGCGCGATTCACGTCGACGGCAACCAGTTCTCCGAACGGCGGCGCCGAGCACGGAATTCTCGTCTCGGGGTTCCAGAAGCGCCCGATCGGCCGTCCCCACGGCGTGGTCCGCCGATACGTGACGCGGCCGGTCGCCGGGTCGGTGCGCCGTTCCATCCGCGCGACCTGACCGAGGTTCATGATGTTCGCAAAGACGAGGCCGCGCCCCGCATCGTAGGAGAGCCCGCTCCAGTTGCCGCCGCCCAGGGTGCTCGGAAACATCACCATCGTGCCGTCCACGCCGGGCGGGGTGAACATGCCCTTCGTGTACATCTTGTGCGCCGTCCAGAGCTCCCTGCAGTACGCCGCATGATCGCGCGTCAGCGCATAGAAGTCGTGGTCGGGATCGAACGTCGTCCGCGAGAGCGGCGGCGGCTTCACCGGAAACGGCTGCGTCGGCCAGGTCTCTTCGCCGGGGACGTCCGTCTGCGGCACCGGACGTTCGTCGATGCCGAACAGCGGCTCGCCGGTGACGCGGTCGAAGATGAACAGCGTGCTCATCTTCGTGATCTGCGCGACCGCGGGAATGCGGCGGCCGTCACGAACCACGTCGACCAGCGTCGGCGCGGCGGGGACGTCCCAGTCCCAGATGTCGTGATGCACGAGCTGCCGGTACCACTTCAGCGTGCCCGTCGCGGCGTCGAGCGCGATCAGGCAATTGCCGTAGAGATTCTGGCCCTTGCGATCCGCGCCGTAGAAATCGGACGTCGGTGCGCCGGTCGGCGCGTACAGGATGCCGCGCTCCACGTCGAGCGTCATGAACGACCAGGCGTTCGTGCCGGATCGATCCTTCCAGCTCTCCTCGTCCCACGTGTCGACGCCGGGTTCCCCTGCGCGGGGCACGGTATGGAACGACCACAGCAGCCGTCCGGTGATCGCGTCCCAGCCGCGGATGTCGCCGTAGAGCCCGAGGCTGGGTTCGCCTTCCTCGTTCGCGCCGCCGGTGATGACGATGTCCTTGTAAACGACCGGCGGCGTGATCAGCATGAACTTCCCGTCGACCGCTCCGCGGACGCTCTTCTTCAGATCGACGACGCCGCGATCGCCGAATGACGTGAGGAGCGCGCCGGTGCGGGCGTCGAGCGCGATCAGTCGTCCGTCGCCGCCGCCGGTGAAGAGGCGCGGCGGCACGCGGCCGGTGCCCGGCCAGTAGGCGACACCCCGCCGGCTCACCGGACCGCGGTCGCTGCGATAGGTCCACGCCGGCTTCCCGGTTTCCGGCGTGAGCGCATAGACCGTCGATCCGCCCGTGAGATACATCAGGCCGTCGACGACGATCGGGGTCACCTGCAGATCGTGGCTGCCGGTGTCGAACGTCCAGGCCGGTTCGAGCGCGGCGACGTTGCCGGTGGTGATCTGCGTCAACGGGGAGAAGCGCTGCGCGCCAGGATCGCGGCCGAAACTGCGCCAGTCGCCGTCGATTGCCGGCGACACCGGATGCTGCGAAAGGACGGCGAGCGCGGCCGCCGCCACGGCGGTGCGCACGAAGCCACTACAATCACCAGGCATGGGCAAGCTCTTGTCTCCAGCGGCGGTACTGATTGCGGCGGCGGTGGGTCTGGCGCCTGTCGGGAGTGGCGCGCGCGCGCAGACGCGAACGCTCGTCCTCGATCAGGTACGAATCATCGACGGCACGGGCGCGGCGCCGATCGAACACGGCCGCATTGTCGTCGCGGGCGAGCGGATCGCACGCGTCGGTTCCGTCGACGCGGTGCCGATGCCGGCGGACGCCGAACGTGTGGATCTGACAGGCCGCACGGCGATGCCCGGTCTGATCGATTCGCACTTCCATATCGAAAACGATCCGAAGCTGGCGCTCAGGCAGCTCAGTCACGGCGTCACGTCGTTTCGCGATCCCGGGCAGTGGGACGAGAAGTTCGTCGAGCTGCGGCGCATGATCGCGGCCGACGGCCTGCCTGGTCCGCGGATCTTTACCGCGGGGCCGCACATCGACGGCGAGCACCCGGCGTACCCGGCGGACGCCGTGGTCGCCCGCGATCCGGACGAAGCGCGCCGGGCGGCCGACACCAACGTCCGCAGCGGCGCGTCGGCGATCAAGATCTATTTCCGGCTGCCGTTCGCCAGCGCGAAGGCGGTCATCGACGTCTGCAACGCGCATCATATCCCCTGCACCGCGCACCTCGAAGTGCTCGATGCGCGCGAGCTCATTGACGCCGGCCTGCACGGGATCGAGCACATCACCTCGTTCGGCACCAGCATCGTGCCGCGCGTCGAGGCGGAACGCTACCGGCAGGCGGTGCTCGCCGACAACAATGCGCGCCGCGACGGCCGTTACCAGGTCTTCGCGCGCGCCGATCTCGATGGACCGGAGGCGCGGGCGTTGTACGCGGTGCTCCGCGAGCGGAGGCCGTTCGTCGATGCGACCCTCGCGGTGTTCGAACGGCGGGCGGACAAGGCGGTCGACGGAGCGGCGCCAGCCATGGTGCCGGTCATGGCCGCCGGTTTCGGAAAGATGCAGCAGCTCACCCGTCGCGTGGGGCTGGCCGGCGCGCGTCTCGTCATGGGCGGGCACTCGACGGTGCCGTATGCGGCGCGCGGCGAGGCGCCATGGCGCGAGCTCGAGCTGCTCGTCGACAGCGGCTTGACCCCGCTCGAAGCCATCACCGCGGCGACGAGCACCGCGGCGGCGTTCTTCTACCGCGGCGACGAGTTCGGCACGCTCGGGGCCGGCCTGGAGGCGGATCTCGTCGTGCTGGCGCGCGATCCGAGCCGTGACATCAGCGCCGTGCGCAGCGTCGAGCGCGTGATGGTCGGCGGTCGATGGATCGACGTCGCGCGGTACGGGAAGTACTGACCGGCGCACGCCAGCGGAGGTACGCGCGTCGCCTCCGCCTTGCGGCTGACGCCGGAACCGCCTTCACGTAGCTTCCGCCTTCAGGCGGAAGCGCTCACAACGTCACGACCTGGCCGGTGCGCACCGATTCGTCGGCGGCGATGACGATCTTCAGGCTCTTCACGCCGTCGTTCATGTGCTCGGTCAGGTCCAGGTCCTCGTCAATCGCGCGCAGCAGGTAGCGCTGCTCGCGCTCGCAGAGCGCATCGTGGTCCGGCTCGTCGGTCATGTCGATGCGCTCGTCCGGCTTGCTCATGTCGGTGTGGTGCCAGAGGATCTGATTGGTCTTGGTGTGCGCGTTGATGTCGTCTGACTTCACGCCGCCGGCGCTCTCGGCCATCACGATCGAGACCGATCCCTTCGGCCCGATCACGTCCTTCACGAAGAAGGCCGTCTCGCTCATCATCGGCCCCCAGCCCGCCTCGTACCATCCGACCGACCCGTCGTCGAAGGCGACCTGCAGCATGCCGTAGTTGTAGATCGGCACCTCGTTGGTGAGCCGCGCGCCAAGCGCGTGCACGCGCACCGGCTGCGCGGGCGTCATCTGGCACATCACGTCCACGTAATGGACGCCGCAGTCGACGATCGGCGGGAACGATTCCATGAGGCGCTTGTGCCACTCCCAGGTGTCGCCGTTCGACTGCTGATTGAGGTTCATACGGAAGACGAGCGGCGTGCCGAGCTGACGCGCGATCTCGATGAACCGGATCCACGACGGGTGCTGCCGCAGGATGTAGCCGATGACGAGTTTCCGGCGCGTGCGCGTTGCCGTGTCGACCACCTGCTCGGCGCTCGCGACCGTGAGCGCCATCGGCTTCTCGACGAACACGTGGGCGCCGGCCTCCATCGCCGTGATCGCGTAGTCGGCGTGCGTATCGGGCATCGTGTTGATCGAGACCACGTCCGGCTTCAGCGCGGCAAGCGCCTCTTCGTACTGCGCGTAGCGCGCCGCGCGGGCGAGCGGATCGGGCAGCGTCTTCTGGTCGATGTGCCGCGTGCACACGCCGACGACCTCATAGCCCGGAATGCGCGTGTAGGCCAGCGCGTGCGACATGCCCATGTTCCCCAGACCGACC
Organism: Acidobacteriota bacterium; assembly: GCA_013362195.1. Taxonomy (GTDB): domain Bacteria; phylum Acidobacteriota; class Vicinamibacteria; order Vicinamibacterales; family 2-12-FULL-66-21; genus QHWT01. Next base: position 742 of record JABFWM010000354.1, on the reverse strand, counting down.
ACCAACACCCGCTTCCTGTTCATGAACGTCTCCCAGCGATATTCAGAGTGACGGCCCGCGGCCCACCGCGAACATCACGAAATGGACATCGTGACGAGGCGCCGGCCGCGACCGCGTAGGCGAGGCACTATCTTAGAGGTCTTCCAACGTGAGTTCCCGCGCCATCACGAGGTTGCCCGCCGTCAAGCCGCAGTCGACCGGCAGCACGACGCCGGTGATCGCCGAGGCCGCGTCGGACGCCAGAAACGCCACCGCGCGCATCACTTCGATCGGCTCGACGATGCGCCGCAGGGGGTACCAGCGCGCGAGCTGGTCCAGCACGGCCGGATTGCGGGCGAGGCGCTCGTCCCAGATCGGCGTGCGAACGGTGCCCGGGCAGACGATGTTCGCGCGGATGTTGTAGCGCCCGAACTCCAGCGCGAGCGCCCTGGTGAGGCTGATGAGACCGGCTTTGCCGGCGCTGTACGCGGCGTCGCCCAGCGCGGACAGGCCGTTGACGGAGCCGACGTTGACGATCGCGCCGCGCCGGCGGGCCTTCATCGCCGGCAGCACGGCGTGCGCACAGCTGTAGGCGGCGTTCAGGTTGACGTCCACGTCTTCCCGGAATCCTGCCGGCGTCGTGTGCTCCAGCGTCGGGTGGCGGGTGACGCCGGCGTTGTTGATCAGGATGTCGACCGGCCCGAGCGCGGCAGCCGCCGCCGCGAACGCGGCGCCGACCGCCGCGGCATCGCTGATGTCGACG
>JABFWM010000374.1 GCA_013362195.1 Acidobacteriota bacterium | reverse complement strand
GTAGCCCGTCGCCGCCATTTCGTCGAGCATCTGCGCGTAGGACATGCGCGGCGCGGACCAGTCGAATTCCATGGCGCCCCACGAGCAGGGCGCGTTCGAGACGTTGAGCGTGTGCATCGGTTCACAGGGCCGCGCGAGGCGGCGGCAACCCGGTAAGCGCGTCGCGCGGAGCGCGTGAGGCACGTGGGGCGGGGCCCCACGCGCATTTACATACAAGCTGACGGCGAGGCCGCGGCGTCCCCGGCGTTCGCAATCGTTAGAGATACGTCCGAACCCTGCGCTTCCCTTCGTCATACTCGCCGCGGGCGCGCTGAACCTCCGACAGGGGGGACACCTCGGCGACGGGAACGTCCCACCACGATTCGTAGCCGCCGACGCGCTGCTCGCGATCGACGGGAACCACGATCACGCTGACGCCGGACCGGCGCGCCGCGGCCTCGAGCGCGCGCGCGATCTCGTCGCGGGTCCCGGCGCGCTCGGCGTGGGCCCCCAGCGACGCCGCGTTGGCGACGTAATCGATCTCGATTGGCGCGCCGTCGAGTTCCCCTGACGCGCCGCGGCGCTGATAGCGGGTGCCGAAACCATCGCACCCGACCGACGCCGAGAGTCCGCCGATGCTGGAGAAGCCGTGATTGTCGAGGAGCACGATCGTCAGCGTCACGCCCTCCTGCACCGCCGTCGCAATCTCCTGCCCCATCATCAGGTACGAGCCGTCGCCCACCATCACGTAGACGTCGCGATCGGGCTGCGCCATCTTCACGCCGATGCCGCCGGCAATCTCGTAGCCCATGCAGGAATAGCCGTATTCGAGGTGATAGCCGCCGGGCATCCGCGTGCGCCACAGCTTGTGCAGGTCCCCGGGCATCGATCCGGCGGCGCACAACACGACGGCGCCGGGCGCGGCCGCTTCATTGACCAGGCCGATCACTTCTCCCTGGCTGATGATCGGTCCGTGATTGAGGTGGTAGATGCGGTCGACTTCCTGCTCCCACTGGCGCTTCTCGACGCACGTTTCGGTCGCATACGAGGCGCTCACCCGCCATCCGGCCAGGGCCGCCTGCAGCTCGTCGAGCGAGACGCGCGCGTCGCCGACGAGCGGCAGCGCCGCGTGCTTCATCGCGTCGAGCTCCGTGACGTTGATCGCGATGAAGCGCACGTCCTCGGCGGCGAACGCGCTCTTCGATGCGGTGGTGAAATCGCTCAGCCGCGAGCCGACCACGAGCACGACGTCGGCGCTGCGCGCGAGACGGTTGGCGGCAGACGTGCCGGTCACCCCGACGGCGCCGACGGCCTGCGGATGATCGAACGGCAGCGAGCCCTTCCCCGCCTGCGTTTCGCCGACGGGGATCCCGGTCGCCTCTACGAACCGCCGCAGCGCGTCGGTCGCGTCGCTGTAGAGCACGCCGCCGCCCGCGACGATGAACGGGCGTTGGCTTCCGCGGATGGCGTCCGCGGCCGCCGCCACCGCGCGCGTGTCGGGACGATTGCGCGGCACCGTCCACGTGCGCGTCTCGAAGAGCGCGGCCGGATAGTCGAAGGCTTCGGCCTGAACGTCCTGCGGAAACGCGACCGTGACCGCGCCGGTGTCGGCGGGAGAGGTCAGCACGCGCATCGCTTCGAGCAGCGCCGAGGGCAGCTGCTCGGGACGATTCACGCGATCCCAGTAGCGCGAAACGGGCTTGAAGCAGTCGTTGACCGAGGCGTCGCGCGACGCCGGGTATTCGAGCTGCTGGAGCACGGGATCCGGGCGCCGCGTCGCGAAGATGTCGCCGGGCAGGAGCAGCACCGGCAGGCGGTTGATCGTCGCGCCGGCGGCGGCGGTCAGCATGTTGGTCGCGCCCGGTCCGATCGACGAGGTGCACGCGAGCGTACGCAGGCGGTTGCTCGCCTTCGCGAACGCGGCCGCGGTGTGCACCATCGCCTGCTCGTTGCGCGGCACGTAGAACCGCAGCGGCGCCGGCCGGTGCAGCAGCGCCTCGCCGATGCCCGCCACGTTGCCGTGGCCGAAGATCCCGAACACGCCGGCGAAGAACGGATGGTCGCGTCCGTCGCGCGAGACGTGCTGCGCGGCGAG
>JABFWM010000295.1 GCA_013362195.1 Acidobacteriota bacterium | reverse complement strand
TGTGGATCTACAAGGGCGGCAATTACTTTCTCATTCACCTTGTTCCGGCATAGCCGGAACAAGGTGAATGAGGGCTCAGGACTCAGGGCTCAAGGCTCAGGGTGGCTCACGGGTTATATGGCTCGTGGGCCTGAGGCCTGAGCCCTGAGCCATTCGACGTGATGGCGATCGTTAGATCGCCATCACGTCGAACTGTTCGTGATGCAGGTGCGTGTCCGCTCTCAGCGTGACGGGCTTTCCGAGCATCTGCTGCAGGTCGCGGAAGATCGCGCTCTCCTCTTCCTTGAGCGCGCGCGCGATGTCGGGATTGACGCGCAGCATCACGCCCTGCCCATCCAGCTCCGGACCGATCTTCTTCAGCTCCGTCAGAATCTCGTAGCAGATCGTCGCGCTCGATTTGATCGACCCTGACCCGGAGCAGTACGGGCACGGCTCGGTCAGCTGACGCTCCAGGCTCTGCTTCACGCGCTTGCGCGTGACGATCACCAGGCCGAAGTCCGACACCTGCAGCGCCTTCGACGGCGAGCGGTCCTTCCGCAGCTCCTTCTCGACCTCCTGGAAGACCTTCTGGCGGTTCTTCTTCTCTTCCATGTCGATCAGGTCGAGGACGATGATGCCGCCGAGATCGCGCAGGCGGATCTGCCGCACGATCTCCTTGACCGCCTCGAGATTCGTCTTGACGATGGTGTCCTCGAGGCGGCCGCTCGACTTCTTGCCGACGTAGCGTCCGGTGTTGACGTCGATCGCCACCAGCGCCTCGGTCTGGTTGATGACGAGATAGCCGCCCGACTTCAGCCACACCTTGCTGCGAAGCGCCTTGTCGATCTCCGCCTGGACGCCGTACTCCTCGAAGATCGGGAACTCTTTCGCGTACAGCTTCACCCGCGGCAGCAGGTTCGGCATGATCCGCTCGACCAGCTGCACGACGCAGCGGTACTCCTGCGGGTCGTCGAGGCGGATGGCGGAGTAATCGTCCGTGAGCAGATCGCGCAGCAGCTTGGTGACGAGGCTCTGTTCCTGGAAGAGCACCGCGGGCGGGCGGCGCGATTCCATCTTCTGGCGCACCTCGGTCCAGATCTGATGGAAGTACGAGAGGTCGTTGACGATGTCCTGCTCGGAACGGCCGCCGGCGGCGGTCCTGATGATCACGCCGCCGGTGAAACCGTGCTCTTCGCGGAACTTGCGGACGATGCCGCGCAGCCGGGCGCGCTCGTCGCGCGACTCGATCTTGCGGGAGACGCCGACGTGATCGACCGTCGGCATGAACACCAGGAACCTGCCCGGCATCGTCACGTGCGACGTGAGACGGGCGCCCTTGGTGCCGAGCGGCTCCTTCACGACCTGGACGAGAATCTCCTGCCCTTCTTTCAGCAGGTCCTCGATGCGCGCCTGCGGCCGCTCCTCGCGGGGCTGGCCGCGCGACGCGCCGCCCTCGTCGCGGCCCGATCGGTCGCGTCCGCGCCGCTCGATGCGGCCGTTCGCCGGTGCGGCATCGGTCGCGACCTCCGCGGCCACGGTGCTTCCAGCGGCGCTGACGGCGGTGCTTCCCAGTTCCGCGCCGTCGCCGGGACGCGGCTCGGGTGAGGCGTCGCCGCCGCCCGCCCGGAGCTCCAGGCGGGCCGCCGCGGGCGTCTTCCGCCTGCCGTCCTCTTCCGGCGCGGACTCGTCTTCCTCTTCGCCGGCGAGCCGCTCGAATTCCTCGACGGTGTTGACGACTTCAGAAACGTAGAGAAACGCGTCGCGCTCGAGGCCGATGTCGATGAACGACGACTGCATCCCCGGGAGGACCTTGGAGACCCGTCCCTTGTAGATGTTGCCGACGACGCCGCGCTGATTCTCGCGTTCGATGAAGATCTCGACGACCTGGTCCTCCTCGAGAATGGCCACGCGTGTGTCGTGGCCGGTCGAGGAGATGATCATCTCCTTGTTCATGCCGATAGCTCCGCGATGCGCGGAGCCGTGACGGCGGCGAGGCGCACGCATCCCCGGGGGCCGAGCGGATCCACCGCACCGCGAGCCACACCGCGAAGAGCGCCAGCACGAAGACCGTCATGGCTCCGCCTGTCTCAATTCGTAAATCTCCGCATCCTGACGTTCAGGATGAGGCCGAAACCGGCCATCGTGGCGATGAGGGACGAGCCGCCGTAACTCATGAGCGGCAGCGTGATGCCCTTCACCGGCGCCAGGCCGGCCGACATCGTCACGTTGTAAATCACCTGGAACGCAAACCCCGAAATGATGCCTCCCACCGGGCCGCCTCGATCGATCGCAGAATCACGAACAGGTACAGGCCCAGCGCCACGAGCACGCCAATGAAGCCCTGCTCTTCGGCGAGGACCGAGAAGATGAAGTCGTTGTGCGCGACGGGCAGGAACTTGTACTGCCCCTGCGTCCCCTGGCGGAACCCCTTGCCGGTCAGGCCGCCGGATCCGACGGTGACGCGCGCCTGAATGGTCTGATAGCCGGCGCCGCGCGGATCCTTTTCCGGATCCAGGAAGGTCTCGATGCGCTGGCGCTGATAGTCCTTCAACGCAAATTTCCACGCGACCGGTGCAATCATCAGGCCGGCCAGCGCGAGCACGCCGAGCAGCCGCAGCCGCAGTCCGGCGAGATAGGCGACGCCGAGGAAGACCGGAATGAGCGTGACGGCCGTGCCGAGGTCGGGCTGCTTCGCGATGAGCAGCAGCGGAACGCCGGTGAACAGGCCGCCGATGATCAGGTCGCTCGTGTTCCGCGCGCCGCGCCGGTTCTCGCCGAAGACCATCGCGAGGAGCAGCGCCACCGTCAGGCGTCCGAACTCCGACGGCTGCAGGTTGAAGGGCCCGATCGGGATCCAGCGCTGCGCGCCCATCTGCGTCGAGCCCTTGACGAGCACGAAGATCAGCAGCACCACCAGCCCGCCGAACAGCATCAGCGAGTGCTCGGCGAACATCCGGTAGTCGATCATGAGACAGATGACCAGCGCGACCATGCCGATGGCGAGCGCGTACATCTGGGTCCAGACCTGCGGACCGGGGTGGCCCGCGCCGTTGGACAACGTGACGTAGGTGGTGCTGTAGATCATCGCGACACCGATACCGGTGAGCAGCAGCACCGCGCCGAGCAGCAGCCAGTCGACGTGGAAGAACAAGCGCCGTTCGAACATGGCTATTGCCCGCCCTCCGCTCCGCGCGCGAACCGATCGGAGAAGTCGAGGCGCATCTCTTCGCGCGTCGGCGGCGGCGGCAGCGGGTTGCCGTCCTTCTTCGCGAAGTAGGTGTTGAGGATGTGGCGCGTGATCTGCGCCGCGTTGGCGCTGTGCACGCCGTGCTCGACGAACACGACGCCGGCGATTTCGGGATTGTCGCGCGGCGCGAAGAACACGAACCACCCGTGGTCGCGCAGGTTCCTGCCGCTCTTCGCCGCGGCGAGGCGCCCCTGGTTCGAAATCACCTGCGCCGTGCCGGTCTTGCCGCACACGTCGTGGCCCGGAATCTGTGCGCGCCGGCCGGTGCCGCCGGCGTTGACCACCATCCACATGCCGTCGCGGATGGCCGCCAGCTTTTCCGGCGTGACGTCAACCTTCGACTGTGGCGGCGGCGCCGGCACGGGCGTCCACCCCTTCCCTTCGTTGACGGCCTTGATCAGATGCGGCGTCACGCGCGTGCCGCCGTTGCCGAGCGTCGCCGCGTAGACGGCCAGCGACACCGGCGTGACCGACACCTGGCCCTGGCCGATCGCGACCGAGATCGTCTCGCCCGCGTACCACTTCTTTTCCTTCGTGTACTTCGCCTTCCACTCCGTCGAGGGCACGAGCCCCTGCACCTCGTTGGGCAGATCGATGTTGGACTTGACGCCGAGGCCGAAGAGCGTCGCCCACTTGTGAATCCTGTCGACGCCAAGCATGTTGCCGACGGTATAGAAGTAGACGTCGCACGACTGCTCGATCGCGTGACGCAGGTCCACCCAGCCGTGCCCTTCCTTCTTGTGGCACGCGAAGCGACGGCCGTAGAAGGTCGCGCCGCCGGCGCAGAAGACCTTGAAGTCCGGATTGACGACGTTCTCCTCAAGGCCGGCCAGGCCGACCGCCATCTTGAACGTCGAGCCGGGCGAGTAGCGGCCTTGCAGGGCGCGGTTCTGCAGCGGCCGCAGCTCGTCGGTGTTGAGCGACGCCCACGTCGCGCGATCGATGCCGCCGGCAAACGCGTTCGGGTCGTAGGCCGGACGGCTCGTGAAACTCAGCACCTCGCCGTTGCGCGGGTCGAGCACCACGGCGGCACCGTTGAGACCCGCGATGGTGAAGCCGTCCTCGGTCGCCTTCTGCACCTCCGCGTCGATCGTCAGCTGCACGGCGCGCCCCTCGACCGGCGGCTTGCTCTGCGAGTCGAGCGTCGAAATCTCGCGGCCGACGCTGTTGACGATCACCGTGCGGTTGCCTTCCGTCCCCATCAACAGCCGGTTGTACGCCTGCTCCAGCCCCGCCTGGCCGACGATCTCTCCGGGCTCCGCGCCGTCGTATTCAGCCTTCTGCAGCTGCGCTTCCGTGATCTCGGAGACGTAGCCGAACAGATGCGCGGCCGTCGCCTCAGGGTAACGCCGCGACGGCACCACCTGCCCGAAAATACCGGGCAGTTCCCATTGCCGCGCGCGCACCGCGATGTATTGCTCGGGCGTCGCGTTCTCGATGAGGACGATGGGCCGGTAGCTTGGCTCGCGCCGGCGCCGCTCCACCGTTTCGCGCAGCTGCGCCTCGGCCACGCCGGTCGCCGCCGCCAGCGTCTGCAGCGTCGCATCGAGGTTCTTCGTCTGCTCGCGCACCAGCGCGATGTTGAAGATGTCCTTGTTTTCGACGAGGACCTTGCCGTTGCGATCCAGCAGCACGCCGCGCGGCGCCGGCAGCGGCAGCCGCCGCAGGTGGTTGTTCTCGGCCATTTCCGCGAACTTCTGGTGCTGCGCGACCTGGAACACCCAGAACCCCACCGCGAGCGCCGCGAACGCGACCGCGACGAGGTACTGCAGCGCCGACAACCGCATCGCGAGGTGGCGCCGATCGTCGGGCATCAAATTCGTAGACATAACAGACCCTTACAGGAGCCGGAACCCTTGGACCCGAACCGCTAAAACCGTCTCTTCGAAAACGACGCCCGCCGCATCTGCCGCCGCTGCGCGATCCCGGGCCCCTGTTCCACCACGTAGAACGCGATGACCCCGACGATCGCGTTGACCAGCGCCTGCACCAGCACCGCCGACATCTGCAGCGCGAAGTGGCGGCCTTCGACGAGCGCGCTGAGCGCTTCGAAGGTCGCCTCGTGCAGCAGCGTCGCCCCGACGAACATCACGAAGCGCGGGATCGTCTGCGAGACGATGAACTGCGCGCCGAGGACGCCGACGAGAAAGCCGACGAGCGTCTTCGCGAGCCCGCCGATGCCGACGATGCCGCCCGACAACGCATCCTGGGCGAGGCCGGCGGCGACCCCGGCGAACATGCCGGTCACCGCGCCGAACGCGAGCGCGATGTAGACGACCGCGACCAGCACGACGTTGACCGGCACCCGGCCGCCAATCATCAACCCCGACACCGTCGTCTGCAACGCCAGCGCCGCGATGAGCGCGACCACGACGACCGCCGATTTCACTGCACGCCCTCGTCGCGCGTCGCCGGCCGCGGCGGCACCAGCACGACGAGCACTTCCTCGATGCTCGAGAAGTCCACGGCCGGCCGTATCGTGATCTTCCGGTACAGGCCGTTGCCGCGTTCCGACCGCTCGACGCGTCCGATCAGGAACCCCTTCGGGTAAATCCCGTCGACTCCGGAGGACACGACGTCGTCGCCGTCCTTGACGTCGGCGAGATTCGCGACGAGCTCCATCCTGAGCGGCGGATCCGCGTCCGTTCCGACCACCATCCCGCCGGCGCGCGATCGCTCGACGAGCGCGCCTGCCGCGGCATTGCGATCGATGAGCAGCTGCACGCGCGCCGCGTGGGTGGCCGGCTGGCCGATGATCCGGCCGACGACGCCCGTGGGCGAGACCACCGCCATATCGGTATGGACGCCATCGGCGCTGCCGCGACCGATCGTCACCGTCTTCAGGCCCGGATTCGGATTGCCGCCGATGACCTCCGCCGCAAGCGTCGGCAGGCCCGACGACGACTGCAGGTCCATCAAGGCCTGAAGGCGCTGCGATCGCGCCGCGAGCGCGTGCTCTTCCTGGAGCTTCACCTGCAGCTGGGCGAGCTGGCGGCGAAGCTCCTCGTTCTCGGCGCGCACCCCGCGCAGCGCGAAGTAGCTGTCCCACACGTTCCGGACGCCGCTGACCCCGCCGCTCGTCGCCCGCTCGATGCGGGAGAACACCTCGAAGGTGACCAGCGTCAGCACCTTCACGCCCGACTTCGACTGCACCTGCGCCGACACGAGGATGACCTGCGCCATCATCACGGCGAAGAACAGCCAGCCGGTCCGTTTACGAATGTCGAGCACGGCGTCCGTCAATCGATCGAGATCTTCCGCAGCAGGTTGAAGTCGGACAGCATCTTTCCGGCGCCGAGCACGACGGACGACAGCGGATCTTCCGCCATCGCCAGCGGCAGCCCCGTCTCCTCGCGCAGCCGCTTGTCGAGGTTCTTCAGGAGCGACCCTCCGCCCGTCAACACAATCCCTCGATCGACGATATCGGCCGATAGTTCCGGGGGCGTGCGCTCGAGCGCGACGCGAACCGCGTCGACGATCACGTTCACCGTTTCGGCGAGCGCCTCGCGAATCTCCTCGTCGGTAATCGTGATGGTCTTCGGGACGCCCTCAATCAGGTGCCGCCCCTTGATCTCCATCGTCATCCGCTCTTCGAGCGGGTAGGCGGAGCCGACTTCCATCTTGATCGCTTCGGCCGTCCGCTCGCCGATCAGCAGGTTGTAGGTCTTCTTGATGTACTGGATGATCGCGTCGTCCATCTCGTTGCCGGCGACACGGACCGCCTTGCTGTAGACGATGCCGGCGAGCGAAATGACGGCGATATCGGTGGTGCCGCCGCCGATGTCGACGATCATGTTGCCGGACGGCTCGGTAATCGGCATGCCGGCGCCGATGGCCGCGGCCATCGCTTCTTCGACCAGGTAGACCTCGCTGGCCTTCGCGCGATACGCGCTGTCCTTGACGGCGCGCTTCTCGACCTGCGTGATCTCCGACGGCACGCCGATGACGATGCGCGGGCGCACCCAGACGTTGCGATTGTGCGCCTTCTTGATGAAGTAGGTCAGCATCTTCTCGGTGACTTCGAAATCCGCGATGACGCCATCCTTCATCGGCTTGATCGCGACGATGTTGCCGGGCGTGCGGCCCAGCATCTCCTTCGCGTCCTTCCCGACGGCCTCGATACGGCCGTTGACCTTGTTGATCGCGACAATCGAGGGCTCGTTGACCACGATGCCCTTGCCCCGGGCATAGACGCAGGTATTGGCCGTGCCCAGATCGATCGCAAGGTCGCTCGAGAAGAGGGAAAACAGAGAACGAAGACTCAAAGCTGCTCCTATTCGCCGGCTACATGAATTCCGTTTTTCCCGTGGTCCTTGACCAGGTACATCGCCTCGTCGGCCGCCTGAATCAGGCCTTCGGCCGACGCCGCGACGTCTGGCAGCGTGGCCACGCCGACCGAGACGGTCAGATGAATGTCGAGCCCGTCGCCGCGCAGGAAGCGGTGCTCGGCGATGCGTTCCCGGATGCGGGCGCCGACGGCGACGGCGCCGTCGCTGCCGGTGTCGGGCAGGATCAAGGCGAACTCGTCGCCGCCGAATCGCGCGACCACGTCGGTCTCGCGCGCGCTCTGCCGGATGACGCCGGCCGCCTCGACGAGCGCGCGGCTGCCATACAGGTGGCCGTGCGTATCGTTGATGCCCTTGAAACCGTCGAGGTCGATGAACAGGAGCGACAAGGGACGGCCGCTCCGCGAGGCGCGCTTCGTTTCGCGCCGCAGCACCTGGGAGAGGTACCGCGAGTTGTAGAGCTGCGTCAGATCATCGGTGACCGACAGCGCCTCGGCCCGCTGGACGCGCAACGCGTTGTCCAGC
>JABFWM010000682.1 GCA_013362195.1 Acidobacteriota bacterium | reverse complement strand
CCTCGACGTCGACGGCCGGATCGGCGGATTTAATTTTCAGTGGGCCTGGGCGACGGGTCATGTGGCGGGCCGTGCGGTGGCGGCACGGATCCGAGCCCGTGAATAAGGGGTGGCATCAACTTGGCTTGTATGACGAGAAGTGGTGCTCCAGGGAGATTTGTGCATCGACTGACGGCACTCTCGTACCCACTCGTCGGAACTGCGTTGCACTATGGCTCATTGGAAGTCCGAGGACGAGATTAAAGCGGAACTGCGAGAGCTCACGTCAGAGCTGAGAAAGGTACGTCAGGAACTGCGCGGTATGGTCGAGCCCGCGCCGAAAACGAACTCTACTCGGGCGTTCCTGCATCGACAGTCATGGCCGGCGCCCAGCCCGGCCCCCCGCACGCGTGACCGCCGCAAACGCGAGCCGCGCAAGCCTGAGCGCGGCGCGGCTGATCAGACCGCGGCGCTCCCACTCTTTCAAAAGGCTGAAGTAGACCGCCGCGCAGCGACGCGGCATCAGAACGCCCGCCGCCTCGTCGTGCCGCCGCGGGGACGGCGCGGCCGACGAACGGTGATGTCGGGCCGATCGGGCTGTGCGAGAAGGTCGTCGTGACGCGGCGGTCCGCCAGCTCGATCAGGAATCGGCCCGAGACGGATTCGGATCGCTCGTCTCCGCATCCATTGCCTGCCGGCCAATCCACCGTTCGAGGTCGCTCCGCCGGAACCGCCATTCGTCTCCGCAGCGGATCGCTGGCAGCACGCACGTCGCGGCCACCTTGCGCAGCCGCGGATCTTCGAGCAGTCGGTCCATCACCTGCTCGGTCGTGAGCCACTCGCCGGGATCGCCCGCCGTCGTCGGGGTCGAAGAGGCCGCCATCGGACGCATTCGGAACATCGATCGTAGGTGGTCGGCGGCCATCTGTGAATATGCTGAAAGGCAGCGGCGCGGTATACCGCTCGGTATAGCGGTCCGCGTCTACGGTTGAATCCGGTGGCGAGTTGGGCCACGATCACAGGGCACCATGCCCATCCGGGTTGTCATCGTCGACGATCATCAAATCGTCCTCCACGGGCTGCAGCAGCTGTTTTCGCGGCACGGCGATTTCGAGGTCCTGCAGTGCTGCTCGACCGGCGCCAGCGCCATCGACGCGGTGCTACAGACGCGTCCCGACGTGCTCGTGCTCGATCTGCGCATGCCGGATCTCAGCGGGCTCGCCGTGCTGCGGACGCTGACCGAGAAGAAAGCCGAATGCCGCAGCGTGCTGCTGACCGCGGCGGTGCGCGACGACGAGGTCATGGAGGCGGTGAAACTCGGCGCGATGGGGCTGGTGCTCAAGGAATCGCAGCCGGAGGTGCTGCTCGACTGCGTGCGCAAGGTGGCGCGGGGCGAGCAGTGGATCGAGCGCGAAACCGTCACCCGCGCGTTCCGCAACTACGTCGCACGCGAATCGTCGGCGCGCGACGCCGCCGCGCTGACGCCGCGCGAAACCGAGATCGTCCGGATGGTGTCGCAGGGCCTGCGCAACAAGGCGATCGGCGACCGCCTGTCGATTTCCGAGGGCACCGTCAAGGTGCACCTGCACAACATCTACGAGAAGCTCGGCGTCGACGGGCGCCTCGAGCTCGTCATCGTCGCGCAGCAGCGCGGCATCAACTGAGGCGCTTCGCGTCCGGGTCCACCGGCAGCACGATTTCGACGCGAGATCCCGACGGCTCGGACTGGACGGCGAGGGTGCCGCCGGCGGCGGCGACGCGCTCGCGCAGGCTCATCGGCCCGGCATTCGCGGCGACGAGATCCTCGTGCTCCAGCCGTCCGCGGAACGGGAACCCGCGTCCGTCGTCGGCCACCGCCACGCGCAGCGGACCGTCGCCGTCGCGCTGCACGTCGATCGTCACCCGCGAGGGATGCCCGTGTTTGAGCGCGTTGATGACCGCCTCGCGAATCATCAGCCGCAGGGTCTGATAGACGGGCGCGCTGACCGCAAGCCCGGGCGGACTCACCCGCACGAGGACCGGCGTCTGCCAATCGTCGACGAGCCGCGCCCGCAGCTCCTCGAGCATGCCGGCGATCCCCTCGTCGCGGCCGGCGTGGCTGCCGATCGGCTTCAGGTCTTCGATGAACCGCCGCAGCTCCCGCTGCTCGATCGCCAGCGCGCGCTCCACCGCCAGCAGACGATCGCTCATCGTCGACGGCGCACCCTGTTCGACCGCGAGCGTCTGCAGCTGCAGGCGGATGCCGGTGAGCGACTGCAGCACGCCGTCGTGCAGGTCGCGCGCGACGCGAATGCGATCCTCGCGAATCGCGACCTGCTGCAGCCGATCGTGCAGGTGGAGCTGCTCGAGCGAGTTCCCGACCTCGCGCGCGACCACCTCGGCGAGCGGCACGATGTCGGCCGTGGTCTCCGGGACGCCGCTGAAGAACACGCGTCCGCGAAGATGCTCGACGACGAACGCGGCGGAGGCCCGCGCCGCCGCCATGTCGTACGCGGCCGGTCCCTCGATCGGCTCGGCGAGCAGGCCTTCCTGTTCGATCGGGGCATGCCGCGTCACCGTCTCGGGCGCGCCGCTCGACGCCGCCATGAACCGCCACGGCTCTTCGTCCGGCTCCCAGACTGCAACCGCGCGCGCGCAGCCGACGACGCTGACGGCGTGTTCGAGCACCTTGCGCGCGCCCGCCGCGAGGTCCGCGTCCACGAACACCGGCCAGCCGCTCACCTTTCGCAGCGTGTTCATGGCGCCCTGCAGTTCGAACAGGGCGCGGCGCTGCGCCGCTTCGGCCTCCCGCCGCGCGGAACTGAGCGACGCGGTGGCCAGCGCCACCGCGCTGAACACCGAGAGGCGAATCACGTCGTCGGTGCCGAGGTCGAACGAATAGGCCGGGGCGACGAAGAAGAACGCGAGCGACGCCGTGGACAGCACGGTCGCGAAGAGCGCCGGCCCGTAGCCGCCGTACACGGCAATGCCGATCACGGCCGGGAAGAACAGCAGCGACACGCTCGGCCCCATCCAGCTCCGCAGCAGGTAGGTCGCCAGCGAGGCCAGACCGACGGCGACGATAGAGCCGGCGTAGCACATCCACCAGGGGCGTACTGCGATGGGCCGGAGCTCCGGCGGAGGCGGATGTGAAATTCTTTCGCCGATCGTGCCTGCCGGCGCCGGGATCGTGTTCAAAGCCTTCCTATGCCTTCCGATAGAGGGATCGCGATCGCGGATTCCGCTGTCTCCGATTGTCTCAGCAATTCGGCGAATTGTGAGCGACGATCGCGTGCACCGGCCATGGCACGCCACCCGCAATACCGTCGGGGTCTGCCGCGGCTGAGGAGGGCCGCGCACGATGAATGAGAGTCGTGGATGGCGGGTGCTGGCGGTTCTCGGCCTGGTGCTGCTCGGGACGGTCGCGCCCGCGCGCGCCAGCGAATGGCTCTGCGACGCCTCGTATCAGGATTGCCGGGCGCCGCTGCTGACGCTGATTCGCAACGAGCAATACGGCATCGACGTCGCGTTCTGGTTCATGGAAGACGCGCGGATCTCGACCGAGATCATCAAGCGGTGGCAGGCCGGGGTGCCGGTCCGCGTCATCGTCGATCAGCGGGCGAACCCGGCGTTCGGCGGCACCCACCCGATCAACGCGGAGATCGTGCAGACCCTGGTCGCCGCCGGGATCCCCATCCGGCAGCGCGCCCTCACGAACGGCGACATCCTGCACTGGAAAATGATGCTGTTCGTCGGGCAGAACACCGTCGAGTTCAGCGGCGCGAACTACAGTTCGACGGCCTTCGTCCCGCAGACGCCCTACGTCGATTTCGAGGACGAAGCGATCTACTTCACCGACGAGCCGTCGATCGTCAACAGCTTCAAGACGAAGTACGACGATCTCTGGATCGATCCGGTGAACTACGCGGACTACGCCAACATCCTGACGCCGCCGGCGCGCGTGTACCCGATCTTCACGAAGGATCCGGAGCTGAACTTCCCCCAGCAGGAAAGCTACGCGAACCGCGTGCTGGGCAAGTACCCGAAGGAGAAGCAGCGCGTCGACATCATCATGTTCCGGATCACGGACGAACGCGAGACCAACGCGATCATCGCGACCGTGCAGCGCGGGATCCCGGTCCGCCTGATTACCGATCTGGACGAGTACCGCGTTCCGAAGCGGCAGTGGGTGTCGTACAACCTCGACAAGCTGTGGGCGAGCGGCGTCCAGTTCCGGGTGCGCGCGCACCAGGGGCTGAATCACCAGAAACTGGTCATGTTCTACAGCCAGGGGCTGTCGATCTTCGGCTCGTCGAACTTCACGACGCCCTCCGACAACAAGCAGCAGGAGCACAACTACTTCACCGTCAAGCCATGGATCTTCGACTGGTTCGCGGCCATGTTCGAGCGCAAGTGGTGCTCGGGACCGTGGGCCGCCGGCATGCCCGCGGAATGTGCCGGCAAGCAGAACCCGGTGAACTCGGACGAAACGACCGACTTCGTCCCGCTGCCGCCCGACAAACCCGTGAACACCAGCCCGGTGAACCTCGCCATCAACCAGGCGACGACGGGATTGAAGCTCAAATGGAACCCGGGCTTCTACGCGCACTTCTATGACGTCTACTTCGGCGTCGATCCCAACCCGCCGCTGTATCAGGCCAACCTGCACCTCGGGCCCAGCGATGCCGCGACGAAGAACACGCTCTCGATCACGTTGCCGACGCTGCAGCCGGGCACGACCTACTACTGGCGGATCGTGTCACGCACGATGGCCGGCCTGACGGCGAGGGGCCCGATTTCGAGCTTCACCACGAAAGGCATTCCGCCGCCGCCACCGCCGCCGCCGCCCGGTGCGACCACGCAGGTCATCTGGGCGGCCGACGTGCAGCCGACCGCGATGACGGGTCGTTGGGCGTCGATCGTCGATCCGACCGCGGCCGGCGGCGTGGCCTTGTGGAACGCCGACAAGGGCAACGCGAAGATCTCTCCGCCGCTCGCGGCGCCATCGAACTACTTCGAGGCGCCCTTCGAGGCGCTGAGCGGCGTGCCGTATCACGTCTGGATCCGCCTGCGTGCGCAGTCGAACTCGCTCTCGAACAACTCGGTGAGCGTGCAGTTCGACGGCTCCGTCGATCCCTTCGGGACGCCTGCCTATCGCATCGGCAGCGCCGCCGGCATGGAGCTGATCCTCACCGATCCATCGGGCGCCCTCAGCGGCTGGGGCTGGACGGACAACTCCGGCGCGACGTTCGGCGCCGACGTCTATTTCGCCGCGAGCGGCACGCACACGATCCGCGTGCAGCAGCGCGCCGACGGGGCCGTGATCGATCAGATCGTGATCAGTCCCGATCGATTCATCCGCGTCTCACCCGGTCTGCGCAGGTTCGATCAAACGCAGCTGGCCAGCACGGTGAGCGGCGCCGCCCCCGCGGCCCGAATGCCCTTGCCGGATCCCTGGCGCAGCGAGGACATCGGCATCGTCGGCATCAACGGGTTCTCGACGCTCGATCCTGCGGCCGGCACGGTGACGCTCGTCGCGGGCGGCGGGGATGCCTGGGGTGCGGCTGACGGGATGTACTACGCGTATCAGCCGCTCACCGGCGACGGATCGATCGTCGCGCACGTCGCGTCCGTGCAGAAGGCCGCGACATGGTCGCGGGCAGGCGTGATGATCCGCGAATCGACAACGGCCGGCGCCGCCAATGCGTTCGCGTACGTCACGGGCGGCACCAGCTCCGGCTTCCAGCGGCGCCGGGCGGCCGGCGCGGCCACCTTCGCAACGGTCGTGACCGCCGCCAGTCCGGCGGCTCCGCGCTGGATCCGCCTCGATCGCGCGGGCGACGTCTTGACCGCATACCTCTCGGCCGACGGACAGACGTGGAGCTTTGCGGGCGCGGACGTCGTCGCCATGCCACCGACCGTGCTCATCGGCCTCGGTGCCACGAGTGCGCTCGTGACGGCATCGTCGACGAGCGTGTTCGACTCCGTCGCGGTGACGGCAGGCACGCCGGTGCCGGCGGCCGCGCCGCCGATTGTGCCGCCGCTGCCCGACGGCTGGTCGGCGGCGGACGTCGGCAACGTCGGATTCACGGGCGCCGCGAGTTTCGACGCCGCGGCCACCTCGTTCACGCTCAAAGGCGCGGGCAAGGACATCGGCGGCGCCTCCGATGCGTTTCAGTTCGCGTGGCGCGCGCTCACCGGCGACGGCGTCGTGGTGGCGCGGGTCCGCAAACTGCAGAACATCTCGTCGCTGAGCAAAGCCGGCGTGATGATTCGACAGTCGCTCGAGGCCGGGTCGCCGCACGCGTTCATGGGCCTGACGCCGACCGGCGCGGCATCATTTCAGCGGCGCGCGATCGCCGGCGGGGCGACGGTCTCGTCGCCGGGGCCGCTCGCAACCGTGCCGTCGTGGGTGATGATCGAACGCATCGGCGCGACGGTGAATGCCTACGTGTCGGCCGATGCGTTGACCTGGACGCTCGTCGGGAGCGATACGATTCCGTTCGACGCGACCGTCCTGGCCGGGCTCGCGGTCGTCAGCCACGACACGATGAACACGGCCACGGCGGTATTTGATAACGTAGCTGTTCGATAGCCGGGTCATCGGGCCGGATCATGCCTCGCCGATGATCCGGCCCGCATCGCCCGCATGACGCCGTCCGCTTCCCTGCCCGCCTTTCCGATCCCTCTCGATGCGTATCCGCCGGCCGCGCCGGGCGACGGGCTGCTGCACGTGCTCGCGGCGCGGATCGAGATCGATCCGTTCAATGCGATCGCGACCGGGATATTCGTCCTGGCCATCATTCATACCTTCGGCGCGGGACGGTTCCAGGCGCTCGCGCAGGCGGTTCAGCGGCGGCACGACGCGCGCGCGCGCGCCGCCAGCCGCGCGCCGCTGCCCAGCGTGATCGCCGAAGAGCTGCACTTCTACGGCGAGGACGAAGTGGTGTTCGGGCTGTGGGCGGTCGTGCTGCTGGCGGCGATCGCGGCCGGCAAGGACTGGCGCACCGCGACGGACTACCTCAACTCCGGCGTCAACTACACGGAGGCGATGTTCGTCGTCGTGATCATGGCGCTGGCCTCGACGCGGCCGGTGGTGCGGTTCGCGGAAGGCGCGCTGCGGGGCGTGGCGGAGTTCGGCGGCGGCACGCCGGCGGCCTGGTGGGTGGCGATTCTGACGGTCGGGCCGCTGCTCGGGTCGCTCATCACGGAGCCCGCGGCGATGACCATCTCGGCGCTGCTGCTCGCGCGGCAGTTCTACGATCTGCAGCCGGGCACGAGGCTCAAGTACGCGACGCTCGGCCTGCTGTTCGTCAACGTGTCCATCGGGGGCACGCTGACGCACTTCGCGGCGCCCCCTGTGCTGATGGTCGCGGGGCCGTGGGACTGGAACACGGGGTTCATGCTCGCCCACTTCGGCTGGCGTGCGGTGCTGGCCGTCGCGATCTCCACCGGCGTCTACTACTGCGCGTTCCGAAAGGAATTCACCGCGCTCGGCCGGCGTCCGGCGCACATCGACATCGAACAGCCCGACGAGGACGTCGGCGCCGGCGCGGCGGCGCTCATGAGCGTTCCCGCGTGGGTCACCGTCGTTCACCTGCTCTTCATTGCCTGGACGGTCTTCACCTCGCACTACCCGGCGCTCTTCCTGGGCGGGTTCCTGTTCTTTCTGGGATTCGCGCGGGCGACGGCAGCCTATCAAAGCCGCCTCGAGCTGCGCGGGCCGCTGCTCGTCGGCTTCTTTCTCGGCGGGCTGGTGATCCACGGCGGCCTGCAAGGCTGGTGGATTGCGCCGGTGCTCAGCCGGCTGACCGAGGTGCCGCTCTTCATCGGCGCGACGGTCCTTACGAGCTTCAACGACAACGCGCTGATCACGTCTCTCGCGCGGCTGGTGCCGCACCTCGACGCGCCGCTGCGCTATGCGGTCGTGGCGGGCGCGGTCACGGGCGGCGGGCTCACGGTCATTGCGAACGCGCCGAATCCGGCGGGCCAGTCGCTGCTGGCCGGGGGTTTCGACGGGACCGTCTCGCCGGTGAAGCTGCTGGCCGGCGCGGCGGTCCCGACCGTGATTGCGGCGATCGTCTTTCTCGCCGGG
>JABFWM010000302.1 GCA_013362195.1 Acidobacteriota bacterium | reverse complement strand
TCGAATCCTCGTCGACGAAGTAGAAATCGTTGGTCGCCACGGGCGCGATGTTGCCGAGCCGCACGTCGACCGTCACCACGGCCGACGAGGTGAGCAGGCCATCGCTCACCGTGTAGACGAACGCATCCAGTCCGCTGTAGCCGACGACCGGGGTGTACTTGACCGATCCGTCGAAGTTCAGTTCGACCACGCCGTGCGCGGCGGAACCGACGCGCACCACCTCCAGCGCCGTGCTGTCGGGATCGGTGTCGTTGGCGACGAGGCTGCCGGGCCCGGATGGGGGAATGACCAGCAGGCCGTTCTGCGGAACGACGATCCGATCGGCCACCGCCACGGGCGCCTGCCCGGTGCTGACGATCACGTCCTGGAGCTCCGGCGTCACGCGCGGATCGCTGCTCGAGAGCACCGCCTGATACTGGATGTAGCGCGACGACAGCGCGAGCGGGCCCGGCGACGGGATCGCCTGGAACGGAGACCAGGTGCCGTCCACGGGATCGGGCGTGCTGCCGGTGCGGACGCTGATCGCGACGCCCGTGCCGGCGGGCGCGTTCGCCGTCCACTGAATCGTGTGCCAGTTCGCGATGGTGTTCGCATCGAAGACGCGCGACGTGAACACGCCCGACGCCGCGTACGGCGTCATCCGCACCCAGTCGATGACGATGTTGCCGCCGAACACGCTGAAGTCGCTCGCGGCCACTGGCCGCATCGGTCCGGGCGCCGCCAGGGTGTGGGTGGCGACCGGCGCGCCGTCGATCGAGTACACGACGTTCGTGTCGTTCCAGTCGATGGCGTACCGGTGCGGGAACCCGAGGAACCCGGTGCCGAGGAACGTGTCGATGCTCGCGGTGCCGGTGTTGGTGCGCGCGGTGAGGACGCCGCCGCTCATCGTGCTGAAGATCGCCCACGGCTGCAGCGCGCTCGAGAGATCCTGCGCGAAGCCGGAGTGCTGGAACGCGTCGCCGGTGAACGTCGCCACGAATTCGAGCCGGTGGCCGGGCGTCAGCGACCACTGCTCCTGGCAGGTGCCGTTGACAACGGCGCACGTGCCAAGACGCGAGCCGTCGACGAGGGCGATGCCGTTGCCGACCATCGCCGATCCTCCCGACGCAAACGGCACCGCGAGCCAGCCGGGCGACAGCGCCGACCCGGAGAACTCGGTGCTGGCGGCGGGCGCGAGGATGATTTCTCCGTCGGCGGTCTCCGACACATACGTCGCGCTGCCGGTGCCGGCCTGGAAGTCGGGCGTCGCCGTGTCGCGCAGCGTGGGGCCCGGCACCGTCACGCTCGGCGCCGCGATCGTCGTGCCGTTCCCGGATCGATCGACCGAGACGACGCGGTAGTAATAGGTCGTGTTCGGCGTCAGCCCCGAGAGCGGGACCGTGTGCAGCGTGCCGAACGTGCCGAGGCTCGCCGTCTGGGTGCCCGGCGGCAGCGTCGTGGTGTTCGAGAGGATGTCCGCATTGGTCGAGTACTGCACGAGCGAGGTCGCGTCTTCGTTGGTCGTCCACGACACCGTCACGCGCGAGCTGTCGACGATCGTCGCCTTGATGCGGGTGATCACCGGCGGCGTCGAGTCGGCGATCGTCGGCGCGAACACGGCGTCGACCCAGTAGTTGGTCGCGTTGAAGGTGCCGGTCGGGAACTGCGACTCGCCGTACGCGAACACGCCGTTGCCGCCGCCGGCCGGGCTCGTCGGCGCGTGCAGCGGCGGCGAGTCGATCGGCGCGGTCGCGAAGTAGCCGGCGTCGGCCGCGTACGACCCGACGTTGGTGTGGTACGAGATGACGTAGGTCGTGTTCGCGGCGATGGGCACCGGTGACGCGAACATCGCCTGCTGCCATCCCGATGGCGTCTCGGTCGCGAACGTCGCCGTCGCCAGGCGCGTGCCGGTCAGCGACCAGAGGCTGCCGACGTGCGTGCCGGTGTTCGCCGTACTCTTGTAGAAGCGCACGCCGGTGATGAACCCGTCGATATCGCTGTAGAACTTCGTGCCGAGCTCGACGGCGTTGCTGTCCGCCGCGGACGGAATCGTCGGCGCCGCCGCCGGACGCCACAGACTGGTGCACGGGCACGCGCCGGGATTGATCGACACCGTCACGCCGCTGGCCGCGCTTTCCACGTTGCCGCTGTCGTCGAACGCGCGCGAGCGCAGCGTCGCGGTTCCCGGCGATCCCGGCGTCCACTCGAAGCTCCAGACGCCCGAGGGCAGCAGGTTCGCGGTGCGCCACGTCGCGCCGTTGTCGACCGACACTTCCACCCCCGCGAGCGTGCCGCCGCCGTTATCGACGGCGGTGCCGCTGATCGCGGCGCGGGTGCCGCTCTCGACGGACGAGCCCGCAGCCGGCGACACGATCGTGGAGGTCGGCGCAAAGAGATCCGCGGACGGCGACGCGGGCACGAGCGGCCGGGCCGGATCGGCGCCCACCTGCAGCGTGCGCGGCTGCACGCCCATGTCGGCGAGCAGGTTCACCGTCGCCTGCTGCATCGCCGGATCCGTCGGCACCTGCGATCGATCGTGCGTCGCATCGAGCCCCCACGACCACTGCACCGTCCCGGCGCCGAACACGATCGCCCCGCTGTTGTGCCGGTACATCGTCAGGCTGTGCGTCGCCGTGCCCTGCGCGATGTTGATCCCGAAGTCGGTGACGCGCTCCGGCACCACCAGCGTCGTCGCCGACATGCGGACGAGCCCCGGCGGCAGCAAGCCGTTGTCGATCACCTCGTCCCATTCGTAGCCGAGGCTCTCGAGCGACGTGCGATACCCGGTGATGTCGCCGGGCGCCAGGTTGGCGACCGCGGTGTTGCGCCAGAAGCGCAGGCGCGCCACCGAGGCGGGTACGTGAATCCGATCGCTGCAGCAGTTGACCATCCACAGCTGCCCGGTCAGCGCGTTCTCCGGATTGTTGCCGCCGGCCTGCGGGAACCGCGGGTCCCGCCACGTGCCCGTCCACGGCTGCGCCGGATCGGGATCCACGCGCGCCCCCTGGCCGAACGTTTCCTTGTAGCTCACGAGCGTGCGATAGGTCGCGCCCGAGCCGTCGATCGAGGGCTCGAAGCGCGTCTTCCAGAACATCTCGTTGCCGCTGAAGAAGGCGAGGTGCACGCCGGCGTTCCGGGCGCTCTCGACGTGGGCGCGTTGATCCGCCGACCAGTACTCGTCATGACCGACCGAGAAGAACGCCTTGGGCCGCTTGAGGCTCGTGAGCCCGATCGACGGATCGACGCCGAAACGATCGGTGTCGACGCCCGCCCAGTACTTCACGTCGTAGCCGTTCGCCTCAAGCCAGCGGACCATCGGGTATTCGGCGTTGAACAGGAAGCTCTGGGGATCCAGCACGCGCGTGTCGAACGGACGGTTGTAGCTGACCTTCCCGGCGCGCGCCGGGCAGTTGTAGCGTCCCGCGCTGCTGTTGAGCGGCGCGCCGCAGTACAGGCTGTTGCCACCGTAGCGGTTGTAGGCCTGCCACGTCGTATCGGAGGTCTGAACGAGCACGTCCGCCGCGCGCGCATCGTCGCGGACGATGAAGTAGATGTGGCTCGATGCGCTGGGAAGGTCCGAGCGCGACAGCTTGGCGATGAAGATCCCGGAGGTCGCGCCAGCCGTGTTCCACGATCCGGCGATCGACCAGTTGCCGCAGTCGACCAGCCCGGAGGCCGCGTCCGTCAGACACGCCGGCTGGTGCTGCGCCGCGGCGATCTGCGCGGCGGTCGGCACCACGGTCGCGATCTTCCGCGCGCCGAATCCCTGGTAATACCCGAGGCGGTAGATGTCGATGCTGTAGCCGGGCGCGCTCGTCGAGATCTTGAACGAGACGACGGCCCCCGTGTTGACGCTGATGTCGGTCGCGAATCCCTGCAGCGTGGGGTCGCCGCTGCCCTGAACGTCCCACTCACTCGCGGGACTCCCGGCAAGAGCGTTCTCGACGGCGATTGGATTGGTGGTCGCTTGCGCGTCGAGCGTGGGACGGACGGCGCTCGCCGCCGCCAGAATCACGGCGACGACGATCGCGCCGCACAGTCGAATCACAGATCGGGACGTCAGCCGGATGCTCGTGTTCATCGCTCCCTCACACTCGGACGAACGGCCACGTGGACACACGTGTGCCGTCTCCGAAAAGGCGGTCGCTTTCAAGTTGGGCGACTGATTCGGGATGCAGGCGCGGTCTGGGATCTATGACTCTCTACCTGGGGCTCGGTCCGGGCGCGCGAAGAGCAACGAGCGGTCCATTCGTGCGTTTAAGTGCATCGAGGTGCATCTAACGTCGATAACGATCTTGGCTGTCAGCAGGATAGCGGCGGTGAACGCGGCCCCTGGCCGGTGGCAGGCGGGATCGGCGGCTCGGTCGCGGGCTGGATAATGTCGCCCGGGAGGTGACCGAAAAGTCGCCGGACGGGCAGACTGCTCCCGAACGAGGCCATCCTGTCTGCCGAACGTCGCCATCCTGTCTTCGCGTGCAGCGACTTCCCTCGCCGGTTCGGCAGCGTGAAGGCGCCCTGCCGGTAAACTAATGCGCTCGCGCCTCCGTCGAACACCACCATGACCACTGTGAAGTACGCGCTCAGGACGCTGTTCCGGAAAACGCCGTTCGTGACCGCGGTCGCGATCCTGTCGCTCGCGCTCGGCATTGGCGCGAACGCCGCGATTTTCTCGATGTTCAACCAGATCATGCTGCGCTCGCTGCCGGTCCAGGAGCCCGAACGCCTCGTAAACCTCTCGGCGCCGGGACCGAAGCCGGGATCGCAATCCTGTAATCAGGCCGGCGATTGCGACGACGTGTTCAGCTATCCGATGTTCCGGGACCTGCAGCGCGTCCAGACCTCGTTCGCGGGGATCGCGGCGCACCGGCTGTTCGGCGTGAACCTCGCCTATCAAGGGCAGACGCTGAGCAGCGAAGGCGTGCTCGTGTCCGGCAGCTACTTCCCGCTCCTCGGCGTGCGGCCGGCGCTCGGCCGGCTGCTCTCCCCGGACGACGATCGTGCCATCGGCGAGTCGCGCGTCGTGGTGCTCAGCCACGGCTACTGGTCGACCCGTTTCGCCTCCGATCCGAACGTCCTCAATCAGCCGCTCATCGTGAACGGGCAGGCCCTGACGATTGTCGGGGTCGCGGCGCGCGGGTTCGACGGCACGACGCTCGGCTCGCGGCCGGACGTGTTCGTCCCGATCACCCTGCGCGGCCTCATGGAGCCGCTCTTCAAGGGCTTCGACCGGCGACAGACCTACTGGGCGTACCTGTTCGCGCGTCTCCAGCCGGGCACCTCGATCGAGTCCGCCGGCGCGTCGCTGGGCACGCAGTACCGCGCCATCGTCAACGCCGTCGAGGCGCCGCTGCAGAAAGGCATGAGCGATCAGACGATGGCGCGGTTCCGCGCCAAGCCGATCCTGCTCAAGCCGGGGCCGCGCGGCCAGAGCTCCATCGACAAGCAATCGAGCACGCCGCTGACGCTGCTGTTCGGGGTGACGGCGTTCGTGCTGCTGATCGCGTGCGCGAACATCGCCAACCTGCTGCTCGCGAAATCCTCGGCCCGCTCCGCCGAGATGGCGGTGCGGTTGTCGATCGGTGCGAGCCGCGCGCAGCTGGTTGGACAGCTCCTGACCGAATCGGTGCTGCTCGCGATCCTCGGCGGGCTCGCCGGCATCCTCGTCGCCGGATGGACGCTCGATCTGATCGCCGCGCTGCTGCCCGCGGAAGTCAGCCGCACGCTGCCCTTCCGCGTCGACGCCACGGTGATGGCCTTCGCCGGCCTGCTGGCGCTTGGGACCGGCGTGGCGTTCGGCCTGTTCCCGGCGCTGCACAGCACGCGGCCCGACCTCGCGTCGACGTTGAAAGGGCAGGCCGGCCAGCCGTCGGGCGCGCGCGGAGCCACATGGTTCCGGCTCGCGCTCGCGACTGCGCAGATCACCATGTCGATGGCGCTGCTGGCCGCGGCGGGTCTCTTCACCAGGAGCCTGTTGAACGTGAGCCGCGTCGATCTCGGGATCAGGACCGAGAACATCGTCACGTTCGGCATCTCGCCGGAACTCAACGCCTACACGCCGGAGCGGTCGCGGCTGCTGTTCCAGCGCGTCGAAGAGGAACTGGCGGCAACGCCCGGGGTGACGGCGGTGACGTCTTCGCTCGTGCCGCTCCTCGCCGGCAGCAACTGGGGCAACTCGGTCGCGGTGCAGGGATTCGCGCAGGGGCCGGATACCGACAACGGGTCGCGCTACAACGAAGTCGGTCCCGGCTATTTCCGGGCGCTCGGCGTGCCGCTCGTCGCGGGACGCGAGTTCACGGCCGCCGACACGATCAGCTCGACGAAGGTCGCGATCGTCAACGAGGAGTTCGCGCGCAAGTTCGGCCTCGGGCGCGATGCCGTCGGCCGGATGATGAGCAGCGACGGGGGCGGCCCCAACGCGAAGCTGGATACGGTGATCGTCGGCCTCGTGCAGAACGCGAAGTACAGCGAGGTGAAGCAGAAGGTGCCGCCGCTCTACTTCCGCCCCTCCCGGCAGGATCCGGATGTCGGGGCGATGTCCTTCTACGTCAAGACCGCCGGCGATCCGAAGCCGTTCCTGGCGGCGCTGCCCGGCGTCATGAAGCGGCTCGATCCGAATCTGCCGCTCGAGAACGTGCGCACACTCGTGCAGCAGGTGAAGGACAACACCTTCCTGGACCGGATGATGGGCACCTTGTCGGCGGCGTTTGCGCTGCTGGCGACGCTGCTGGCGGCGATCGGCCTCTACGGCGTGCTCGCCTACACGGTCGCCCAGCGCACGCGCGAGATCGGCCTGCGCATGGCGCTCGGCGCCGATCCCGGCCGCGTCCGGCGCATGGTGCTGTCGCAGGTGGCGTGGATGACGGTGATTGGCGGAGGGATCGGGCTCGCGGCGGCCATTGCCGTCGGCCGCGCCGCGCAGTCGCTGCTCTACGAATTGAAAGGCAGCGACGCGTCGGTGTTCGCCGTCTCGGCGGTGCTGATCGCGATGATCGCACTCGCCGCGGGCTTCGTGCCCGCGCATCGGGCCTCGCGAATCGACCCCATGCGCGCGCTGCGGTACGAATAGCGCGGCGCATGGCGCCGCGCTATTCGTGGCTCAGAGAGCTCTGGCGTCACAACCTGCCGTCTGGCTCTCGACGCCAGGCTGGGCGCTCAGCGCGTAAATCCGCCGCGATTGCCGAGTTGTGAATCTTCCTCCTCGTCCGCCGGACTGTTGCGATTCCGTTCATTCCCCAGATTGCCTTCCTGCTGCAGATCGCTGTCGCGCGATGCCGTATCGGTCTCCCGTCCTGCAGGGCCAGCGGGCCGTTGCCGCTGGTCGTCATAAGATTCGTCGCGGTCCGTACGCGTCCGATCGTTACCGGTCTGTTTGTCCATGCATGCCTCCTCGCGCCGGCGCATGCAAGTTCCTGACACTCAGCCGGTGGTGCGTCACGCCGCGATACGCTTCAGCCGTCGTCCTGATCACGCGGCGCGCTTGTTCGCCAGATAGATCCCCGCGAGCACGAGCGCGCCGCCAACCAGCTGCGCTCGCGTCAGCGGCTCGCCCAGGAACCACGTGGCGAGCAGCGCCGTGCACGGGACCTGCGCGAGCAGTCCAAGCGACGTGATCGTCGCTGGCAGATGGCCGAGGGCGTAGACGAGCGCGAAGTAGGCCGCGAGCTGCGATACCAACCCGAGCGCAATCAGCGCGAGCCACGTCCGCGGGGGATATCCGGCGAGCGGCACGCGAAGCGCGACGCAGAGGATGAGCAGCGTGACGACGCTGCCGGCAATCGCGAGGGTGTTGAACGTGAGCGTGTCCATGCGCTCGCGAATGCGCGCGGTGGTGATGAGGTACGCCGCGAAGAACACGGATGCCGTGAGGGCGAGCGCGTCCCCCGACAGGCTGTGGCGCGCCGAGGACGCCGCTCCGAGCTCGCGCGCGACGATCGCGACGCAGCCGCCAATGGCCAGCAGCAGTCCGGCCCAGAACGCGCCGGCGGGCCGGCGCTTGAAGATCCACCAGCTCGCGAGGCCGACGAAGATCGGCGTGTTGTTGCCGAGCAGCGATGCGATGCCCGCCTGCGTCCGCATCACGG
>JABFWM010000649.1 GCA_013362195.1 Acidobacteriota bacterium | reverse complement strand
CTCTGAAGCGCGCGTGCTCGTAGCTTCCACCTTCAGGTGGAAGATCCCGGGGCGCGACGTCCGCGTGAAGGCACGGGCAGGGAATCGTCCGAGGCGCGCGTGCTCGTAGCTTCCACCTTCAGGTGGAAGATTCCGGGGCGCGACGTCCGCGTGAATTCGAAATCGTCCGGGACCCACACGATGGCAAAAGGCATCAGCGCGCTCGCCGACCGCTACACCGTTCACGACGGCCGGAAATTCCGCCTCTCGCGCTACGACACCCGCGAGGGCAGGAAGTGGGACAAGGGAGACGCGAAGGCGCTGCTGCAGCAGAGCACCGAGAAGCTCGCCGAGCTGCAGGAGAAGCTCTACGCGCAGGACCGCTGGGGCGTGCTCCTGATTTTTCAGGCGATGGACGCCGCGGGTAAGGACAGCGCGATCAAGCACGTCATGTCCGGCATCAACCCGCAGGGCTGCCAGGTGTATTCGTTCAAGGCGCCCTCCTCCGAGGAGCTCGATCACGATTTCCTCTGGCGCACTTCGCGCGCGCTGCCCGAGCGCGGCCGCATCGGCATCTTCAACCGGTCGTACTACGAGGAGACGCTCGTCGTGCGCGTCCACCCGGAGCTGCTCGCGAAGGAGAAGCTCCCGTCCGGGCTCGTGTCGAAGCGGATCTGGAAGGAGCGCTACGAGGACATCAACGCGTTCGAGCGCTACCTGGCGCGCAACGGCTTCGTGATTCGCAAGATCTTCCTGCACGTCTCGAAGCGCGAGCAGCGGAAGCGCTTCCTCGAACGTCTCGAGCGCCCCGAGAAGAACTGGAAGTTCGCGGTCGCCGACCTGGCGGAACGCGCGCGCTGGCGCGAGTACATGGACGCGTACGAGGACACGATCCGCGCCACCGCCGCCGCGCATGCGCCCTGGGTGGTCGTGCCGGCGGATGACAAGAGCTTTGCGCGCCTCGTCGTCGCCTCGGCGGTCATCGAGGCGATGAAGGGACTCCGCCTCGCGTTTCCCGCCGTCGACGACGCGCAGCGGCGCGAGCTGGGGCGCGTGCGTCGCATCCTCGAGCGCGAGTAAATGCTTGATAGGACGACGGTTCTATCGTATTCTCGACCATGGGTGGCGGGCAGCGGCTCCGGCCACCGATCCACACGGATAAACACGGGACGCACACGGACCAGCGCAACCGGGCACGTCGCTGACCAGACTCGCACCTAGGCCTCGTACCACTTGAATATCGATCCAGTCGCCGTCGCCCTCGGCTTCGGCATTCTTCTGCTCTCGCTGACGATTCACGAGGCCGCGCACGCCTGGACGGCGTCCCGTCTTGGCGATCAGACGGCGCGCCTGCTCGGGCGCGTGTCGCTCAATCCGCTCGTTCACATCGACCCGATTGGCACCGTCGTGCTGCCGCTGATTGCCGCGATCAGCCACCTGCCGGTGATTGGGTGGGCCAGGCCGGTCCCGGTGAACCCCCGCAACCTGGGGCATCCCCGCCGCGATTTCATGCTGGTCGCGGCCGCGGGTCCGATCAGCAACCTGCTGCAGGCGGTCGCGGCCGCGATCGCGATCCGCGCGACGTCCAGCCCGCTGCCCGACGGCGGACTGCAGGCGCACGTGCCCGTCGCGGTGATCAGCGCGCTCTACACCGCGGTCGACATCAACCTGCTGCTGGCGTTCTTCAACCTGATTCCGGTGCCGCCGCTCGACGGCGGCAACGTGCTGCTCGGCGTGTTGCCGCCGCGTGCGGCCGCGGCCTACTCGCAGTTGCGTCAATACGGCTTCATCGTGCTGTACGCGCTGCTGCTGAGCGGCGTCGCCTCCGCCATCGTTATTCCGCAGACGAACCTGCTGATGAGGATCCTGCTTCCGTGAAACCGCGCGTCGTGTCCGGTATGCGCCCGACGGGAAAGCTGCACCTCGGGCACCTGGTCGGGGCCCTCGACAACTGGGCGCCGCTCCAGGACAGCTACGACTGCTTCTACTTCGTCGCCGACTGGCACGCGCTCACCAGCGACTACGCCGACACGTCGCGGATCGTGGAAAGCGCCTACGACATGGTCGCCGACTGGATCGCCGCCGGTCTCGATCCCGGGAAGAGCACGCTCTTCATCCAGTCGCTCGTGCCGGAGCACGCCGAGCTGTTCCTGCTGCTGTCGATGACGATTCCGATCCCGTGGCTCGAGCGCGTCCCGACCTACAAGGAGCAGATGGAGCAGATCGCCGACAAGGATCTGTCGACGCTCGGGTTTCTCGGGTATCCGCTGCTGCAGACGGCCGACATCATCATCTACAACGCGCACGCCGTGCCGGTGGGCGAGGATCAGGTGCCGCACCTCGAGCTGAGTCGCGAGATCGTCCGCCGCTTCCACAACTTCTACGGGCAGCTGTTCGTCGAGCCGCAGCCGCTGCTCACGACCTTTCCGCGCCTTCCGGGCCTCGACAACCGGAAGATGAGCAAGAGCTACGGCAACACGATCGATCTGGCGGACGATGCCGAGACGGTGGTGAGAAAGGTCCGGCAGATGTACACCGATCCCAAGCGGATCCGGGCCGACGTGCCCGGCACCGTCGAGGGGAACCCGGTGTTCATGTATCACGACGCCTTCAATCCCGATGCGGCCGAAGTCGAGGACCTGAAGACGCGGTATCGCGCCGGCAAGGTCGGCGATGTCGAGGTCAAGACGAAGCTCGCGAAGGCATTGAACGCACGCCTGGAGCCGATGCGCGCCCGCCGCGCGGAGTTGATGCGGCGGCCCGACGCGCTGAAGGAGATCCTGATGGAGGGCTCCCGCAAGGCGCGCGGCATCGCGCAGGAAACGATGGAGCGCGTGCGCGACGCCGTGAAGTTGAACTACCTCTCGAAGGTCGACGCGATCGGGAAGCGCTAGGCGCGCACGGCGCACCTGCGAGGAAGCGGAGCGGGGCGCCGGGCCCTCGCGAGCGCCGAGCCGGGTCTGGGGCCGGAGCCCCAACTGATTATGGAACATCAACAGGACTTTGAATCCATCCTCGAGGCCTATCCGGTGCGCCTGCAGAATTTCGAGGGCCCGCTCGATCTGCTGCTGCACCTGATCAAGAAGCACGAGGTCAACATCTACGACATCCCGATTGCGCTCATCACGTCGCAGTACCTCGAGTACATCGACCTGATGCAGGAGATGAACCTGGATGTGGCGGGCGAGTTCCTCGTGATGGCCGCGACGCTCATTCACATCAAGTCGCGCATGCTGCTGCCGCGGCCCGATCCGACCCAGGAGGATCCGGACGAGGATCCGCGCGAGGCCCTGGTGCGGCGCCTGCTCGAACATCAGAAGTTCAAGGCGGCGGCGGAACTGCTGCACGAGCGGGAAACGCTCCGGAGCGCGCAGTGGACGCGCGCCGACGGCCCGGTCCTCGAGATCGCCGGCGAGGCGCCCGAGCCCGAGGTGGAAGTCGATCTCTTCAGCCTGATCACCGCCTTCCGCGCCGTCGTCGAACGCGCCAAGGCGCGGCCGAAGGTGTACCTGCCGGCGGAGCAGATCCCGATCGAGGATCGCATCGAGCAGCTCTTGTCGCGGCTGTCGGAAACCGAAGCGTGCGGGTTCGAGGACCTGTTCGAGGACGTGCAGACGCGCGCCGGACTGGTCGTGACGTTTCTCGCGCTCCTCGAGATGATTCGACTGAAGCTGATTCGCGTGTTTCAGAGCGGCGTCGTCGGTCCGATCCGCGTGTATAAACGGCAGCGCCCGGCCGACGCGCCGCGGCCGCTGCACGATCCCGAAGAAGTGCACGCTCAGCACGTCGCGGCGGAAAAGAAAGATCACCAGTAGGCCCGACCTTCAGGCCGGGTGTGAGGTCCATGGTGTCAGACCAGCACGATCACTTGAAACCGATTGTCGAGGCGTTGATGTTCGCCTCGCCCGAACCCGTCACGCTCAAGCAGTTGTACAAGCTGCTCGAGAGCGAGCCGCGGGAAGACGTCGACGCCGCGATTGCCGCGGTGCGCGCCGACTACGATCGGCCGGGCGGCCTGCAGATCGTCGAGGTCGCCGGCGGCT
This sequence comes from Acidobacteriota bacterium, assembly GCA_013362195.1. Classification (GTDB taxonomy): domain Bacteria; phylum Acidobacteriota; class Vicinamibacteria; order Vicinamibacterales; family 2-12-FULL-66-21; genus QHWT01. The sequence goes on along the minus strand of JABFWM010000649.1, from coordinate 4,022 downwards.
ATCAGATCACGACGAAGCCGGAGCTGCACGAGTGGGTCCGCAAGCTGTTCCACGAGCGCACGACGCAGAAGCTGTCGGTGCAGGCGCTCGAGACGCTGGCGGTGATCGCCTACAAGCAGCCGGTCACGGCGCCGGAGATCGCCGAGATCCGCGGCGTCAGCAGCAGCACCGGCGTGCTCACGACGCTCATCGAGCGCAAGTTGATCAAGACGGTGGGGCGCAAGCAGGTGGTCGGCCGTCCGTTCATGTACGGCACGACGCGCGAGTTCCTCGAGCGCTTCGGTCTCAACGACATCTCGGATCTGCCGAAGGTCGATGAGCTGTCGGACGCGCTCGGCTTCGAGCTGCCTGGCGCATTGTCGGAGCCGACGATCACCACGTCGCCGCTGCCGTTCGAGGCCGCGTCAGACGAGTCGATACCCGAGGCGGCCGGTTCCGAAAGCCAGGAGGAGGAGCCCGTCGGCGCCGACGAAACGGTGCATTGAGGGCTCAGGGCTGATAGCTGATAGCTGATAGCTGATAGCTGACGGCTTACGGCCTCAGTCCGGCGGCGCGCTGGAGGCGGGCGAGTTCCGCGCTCGTCAGTTCGCGATAGTCGCCGGGCCGAAGCGCGTCATCGGCGATCGGCCCGATGGCGACGCGGCGTAGACGGACGACGGGATGTCCGACCGCATCGAACATCTTGCGCACCTGCCGCTGTCGTCCCTCGTGCAGCGCGACCTCCACCATCGCTTGCGATCCGCTTTCCGTATCCCGCACATGAATCAGCCGGACGCGCGCGGGCGCGGTCCGTCGTCCCTCGATGACGACGCCGCGTGCGAGGCGCTCGACTTCGTGAGCGTCGGGCACGCCGCGGACGCGGGCTTCGTAGACGCGCTCCACTTCGTGGCGTGGATGCGTCAGGCGCGCCGCGAGGTCGCCGTCGTTCGTCAGCAGCAGCAACCCTTCCGAGTCGTAGTCGAGGCGTCCGACGGGGTAGACGTACTCGCGCACCCGCGTGATCAGATCCATGACCGTCGGCCGGCCCTGCGGATCGCTGCGCGTCGTGACGTAGCCGCGCGGCTTGTTCATGAGAATGTAGACGCGCCGCGGCTGACTCGTGATGCGGCGGCCGTCGACTTTGATGTCGTCGCGTGAGGGATCCGCTTTCGTACCGGGCGCGGTGACTACATGCCCGTTCACCGACACGCGTCCCTGCGCGATCAGATCTTCCGACAGTCGTCGCGAGGCGACGCCGGCAGCGGAGAGGATTTTCTGAAGGCGCTGCGCGGCAGGCGCCGCGGTGTTCTTCCGGCCGAAGCCGGGAGCCGCACGGTTCGCCGAGCGACTGGAGTCAGCGTTCTGGTGACCGCCGCGGCGTTTCGGCCCTGGCGCCGCGACAGCCCGTCTTCTGTCTCCGGCCTTCTGCTTGCTGTCTCCTGACACGCGTCACCGCTCCGTGTCCCATCCGTGGTGGCTACTCGTCCAGCAGATCCGACCAGAAGTCTATCAGCCGCCAGATCGCCGTCATGGCCGACGTGCGGTCGACCTGAGCGTGGGTGATGAGCGCGGTCGACAGTTGATGGACCCTGGCGCCGCGCGCGCGCAGGTCGCGCGCGAGCAGCACCGATTCGATCGCGGGGACGACGTTGTCGTCGGCGCCGTGGAGGAGATAGACCGGGCAGACCGGTGGCGCGGAGCGTGACGGCGACAGCGAGGGATCGCCCCCGGCTGCCGCCATGTGCGGCAGGAGGATCGGTCCGAGACGTTTGACGTCGCGCGCGTTGACGTAGCCCATGTAGGTGCGCGCCGGTTCCGCGAGCGTCGCCTCGATCGCCTTCGCGCGCCCGAACTGCGCGGCCGACTGCGTCTTGTCGACCATGTCGAGCCGCGACGCGTCGAGGAAGGTGAGAATCGCGTCACGCAGGGGCCGCGCCTGCGCCGGTGGCACGACGCGATCGGCGGTGCCGAGCAGCACGATGGCGAGGCCATAGTCGTGCGGCGGACGGGACGTCCCATCCGGCTGGATGCCGGTGCACAGGTATCGGAGCGTCCGCGGCAGATCGCCGTGGCCGCCAAACGACATCACGAAGGCGACGTGGTCCTTGATCGTGGGCCGTGCCGCCGCGACGATCGACAATCCGCCGGCGAAGCTGATGCCCATCATGCCGATGCGCCCGTCGCCGCCGCGGTACTCTGGACGCTGGATCATCCAGGCGGCCGCATCTTCGATCATGTCGGTGGTGCGGGGCGTGATCGTGTACCGCGTCAGGTCGGGGAGTTCGATGGTCAGGACGGGATGGCCGATCGACGCGATGTCGCGCGCGAAGCCGACGAGGCGGGGCTCGTCGATGCCGGAGGCGTGGACGCCGGGGACCAGCATCACGCCGCGGGCGCCGTGCCAGTCGGCGGGACGGTAGGCGCGCGCGCGCAGCGTCCCGTGGCGCCATGGCACTTCGAATGCGTCGCCGGCCGTGATCGGCTGCGTCTCGAGCCGCGCGGCCGTGCGCGCGACGCCCTGCATGCCCGTCGCCTGGACGACAAAGGCCGCCCCGCGCGCGTAGGGGCGCCCGGCGAAGGCGCCCGCCAGCAGCGCCGCCGCCACGCTCGTCGTCAGGCCCCGCCGGCCCCAAAGTGGGACAGTCACCATGTGTCGCAGCTACCGGCGCCAGAAAGTGTGACAGTCACAGTTATCCCGGAAGTGGGACACTGCAGTTATCCCGCCGGCGGAAAGGGGGACACTCACAGTTATCGCGTCATTGCCGGGATAACTGTGAGTGTCCCCCTTTCCGCGCGAGAACTGTGACTGTCACCGTTCTCGCGTCTTGCCAGGGATAACTGTGAGTGTCCCCGTTCCGAAGCGCAACGGTGACTGTCACCCTTCCCCGATCGGGAGGATAATAGCGGCGTGAGCAGCACCAGAGCACTGATCGTGGCTATCGACGGGCCGTCGGGCGCCGGCAAGGGGACGGTCGCCCGCGCCGTCGCGTCCCGGCTCGGCTATCGCCACATCGACACCGGCGCCATGTACCGCGCGGTCGCCTGGAAGGCGCGCCACCAACGCGTCGACGTCGCCGACGAAGCGGCCGTCGCCGCGATCGGCGAACGCGCCATCTTCGATCTCGACGACGGGCGGGTCGCGATTGATGGAACGGATGTGGCCAAAGCCATCCGCACTCCCGAGATCGACGCCGCCGCGACCGCGGTCGCCCGCCATCCCTCGGTGCGCCGCGTGCTCGTCGCCCGCCAGCGCGCCTACGGCGCCGACGGAGGGATCGTCATGGAAGGACGCGACATCGGCACGGTGGTGTTCCCCGATGCCGACGTGAAGATCTACCTGGATGCGTCACCCGAGGAGCGCGCCCGCCGCCGCGCCGCCGACCCGGCGCACGCGACCGGGACGACGGGCCGTCAGTTGTCAGAGGTCGCGACCGCGCTCGCGGAACGCGATCGCAACGACTCGACGCGCGCGACCTCGCCCTTGATGATTGCGGACGACGCGGTCGTCGTCGATACGACCGGTGTGCCGGTCGAACGCGTGATCGATCGAGTGCTGGAACTGGTGGAGAAGCGGATTCGGATGTAGAGAGAGGTCGAGAGACCCGCCGCGTAAGCCGGGCCTGACCGCCTCCGCCAAGGGCTACGGCGTCTCGCCGAAGCGCTTCGTGGGAAGGCTGAACACCCGGCCTACGCGGGTCCGTCGCGCCGCGCGGCTACTCGCGGTCCTTATAGTCTTCCGCTGACGCGGGATCCAGTTCCCATCGCTTTCGATCGCGATCGGCAATCTTGTCAGCGCCCTTCAGTTCTTCGTTGTCTTGATACTCGACGCCGAGCGCGCGGCCGATGTCATCCACGACGTCCTGATCCGGCGTCGGATTGTCGCCGCCCGGCGCTTCGTCGCCGACGGCGTAGGCATCTTCCCAATCGGCATCGACGTCGCCGCCGGTCATCGCGGGGCTCGTCTCGGTGTGTTCGCGCTTGGCCTGACGGAGTTCCGCGCGTCCGGTGCGCGCGGCGGATCCGTGGCGATCCATGTTGAGGCT
>JABFWM010000086.1 GCA_013362195.1 Acidobacteriota bacterium | reverse complement strand
AGCAGCGTGATGGCAAGTAGAAACGCGACGATCCGGTCGGCGTTGCTGGAAATGTTCCATTCGAACATGATGTGTCTCCTTTCAGAGAGTTAGACGGAGACACCTCGCCAGCGGTTTAGCCTCACGCCTGAATTTCACACCTTTTACCGAAAATACGCCTGGTCGCCGCCGCAGGCGAAATTGCGCGCCCGCGCGGTCTCGTGGTTTCATCAGGGTCGATGCGCAACGGCCGGCGCGCCGAGATCGCGGCGCGTGCCTTTCTCACCCTCGCCACGCTCGTCCCGTACTGGCGCCTTCTCACCTTCGCCGTCGTCTACGTCACCGACGATTACTTCGCGTCCGACATCTTCAACGGCGAGCTGCCCGGCCGGGTGCTGATTGGAGGGATGATCCGCGGCGGGCAGCTGCCGGTGTGGACGACCGGCTTGTGCTCCGGCGTGCCATTGGCGGGATTCGCCGCGGACCCGATCGGCCTCAGCACGTTCGCACTGCTCCGGCCGGCGGCAGCGCTCGATGCGTTCGTCATCGTGCTGCTGCTCGTCGCGGCACATGGCACGTACGGCCTCGCGCGACGATTCGGGGCGGATCGCACCGGCGCGGTGCTCGCGGGCGCGGCGTTCGCGCTCTCGGGCTACATCGCGTGTCAACTCAAACATCTCGCGATCGTGTCCACGGTCGTGTGGCTGCCGCTCGGACTCGGCCTGCTGGACCGCGGCTTTGCGCCGCGCGCGCCCGAAGCCGATACACCACGGATGGACACGGATAGACACGGACCGAGCCCTGAAATGCCCAACGCGCGCGAGTGGGCGTCCACGCCTGCGCGACGCGCGCTGCTCTTTGCGTGCTTCGGCCTCGTGTTCGCCGAGCAGGCGCTCAGCGGCTTTCCGCAGTCCGCCTACATCTGCGCGCTGGTGTACGCATCGTTCGCGCTCTTCACGACGTTTGCGGGTCGCGGCGCGGTTGGCTGGCGGGCCGCACTGACGATGCTCGGCGGCGCGGGCGCGGCGGCGGCGCTCGGCGCGGCCGCGAGCGCAATCGTGATGCTGCCGCTGTCGCAACTCGGACACGTTTCGGATCGCGCCGAGTCGCTCGGGTGGGAGTGGGCGTCGCGTCTCGCCTACTGGCCGCCAAACGCGATCACCTTCCTGCTGCCGTACGCCAACGGCGACATCTCGAACCACACCTACGTGGGCCCGCCGTTTTTCTGGGAGGACTACGGGTACGTCGGCATCGCGACGTTTCTGCTGGCGATTTACGGCGCGCTGCGCGATCGGCGGCGGCCGGTCATCGCGTTCACGATCGTGATGACGCTGCTGGCCTATGCGATCGTGCTCGGGCCCGCGACACCTGTCTACCGGATCGTGTACCTGATCGTCCCCGGCATGAGGCTGTTCCGCTTCCCCACGCGGTTTCTCATCGTGGTGGAGCTCGGCCTGGCACTGCTTGCGGCGATCGGCCTGACCCGCCTTGCGCGCGATCTGCAGGCGCGCTGGCGCATGCGGGCGCGCCTCGCGTGTGCAATCGCCGTGGGCATCTGCGCGGGCACGGCAATCGACCTGTTCATCCATCAACCGCGCCAGAATCCGATGGTGCCTGCCGACTCGTGGCTGGCGCCGCCCGCGTCCGTGGGCGTGCTGCAGAGAGACACGGCGCAGCCGCGCACCTTCACGCCGCGGCACCGTGAACTGCACCGGCGCGCCTTCCTGCAGGCGCGCGGCTGGGCGAACGTCGAGCCGTACTTCGAACTCCGCGACGTGCTGCAGCCGAACACCGGCGGCGGCTTCTGGAACACGCCGTCCGCGGATTGTTACGCGGGCATCGCCGCGCGGTGGTATGTGGACACGTGGGGCGATCACAATCGCGAGGGGGTGCTGATGTGGCGCCTCACGGCCATCGACTATGCGAACGGCGTCATCAACCTGCACCCGTCGATCGCCCGCGTCCTGGGCGCGTACGGCGTCACACATCTGCTGACGCCGTATCCGCAGGCGGGCACGTCGCTGCCGTTCGTCGGACACGAAGGCAACGCCTACGTGTATCGCATCGACGGCGCGTCGCGCGTACGGTTCGTCGCCGCCGCCAGACGCGTGTCCAACGAGCACGAAGCCGCCGCCGGTCTGCTCGATCCGTCGTTCGACCCCGATCGCGAAGTGCTGCTGCACGATGCACCGGAGGGCGCAATTCACGCGAGCGATGGCACGACGGCTGTGACCGGCCGCGGCCGCGCGGCGATCATCCGGGAAGATGCGCGGCAGATGACCATCGACGTCGACGCGCCGGCAGACGGGTTTCTGCTCCTCGCCGACACCTACTATCCAGGTTGGGCGGCGCAGGTGGACGGGCGGACTGCACCGATCTATCGGGCCAACATCTCGGTGCGCGCGGTCGCCGTAGCCGCCGGCCATCACGAAGTGCGGTTCGTGTACGAACCGCCTGGCCTCGTGCGCGGCCTGACGATCTCTCTCGCCGCGTGCGCGGCGCTGCTGGCGTGGACGGGCGCAGCCGCTTTCGCCGTCCGCCGGGCGTCGCGATAGCCAGTCCATGGCTCGGGTGCTCCCCGAACATTGTCGAGACACGGCTGGTAGAACGGAGACAGCCGACGAATCCTCTCGCTGCCCGGGCAGATTCTATATCCGCCCGGAACTCCGCAGCCATGTCGACGCGCCGGCTCCGGCTGATGGCATGGTAAGGACGGCCGTCCGACGGCTGCGTATAATTCCAGAAGCACGCGACAACATGAATGCTCCTGGCACAGCGATCATCACCGGCGCCGCCAGCGGCATCGGTGCAGAGTTCGCGAGACAGCTCTCCGCCGCCGGGCACGATCTGCTGGTGATAGATAAGTCAAGAGATCCGCTCGAATCGATTGCGGCCGATCTGGCCGCGCGGCACAGCATCGTCGTTGAGAGCCTTGTGGCGGACCTCTCGGATCCGATCCAACTCCGACGAGTCGAGCAACGCGTCTTCGCAATCGAACAGCCCGCCCTACTGATAAACGCGGCCGGATTCGGCACAACGGGGCGGTTTGCGGAGATCGACGTCGAGCGGCAAATCGAGATGATCAACGTGCACGTTGTCGCCGGAGTACGACTCTGCCGGGCCGTCCTCCCGCGAATGGTTTCGCGCGACCGCGGCGGTATCGTCAACGTCTGCTCGATCAGTGCGCTCACCCGCTTTCCGGAGTCGGCGACCTACAGCGCAACGAAGGCCTACATGCTCACCTTCACGGAGATCCTCGGCATCGAGCTTGAAGGCACGCGCATAAGAGTACAGGCGCTCTGCCCGGGATTGACGCGAACCCGTTTCATCGACACTCCAGAGATGCAACGATTCGATCGTCATCGTCTACCCGACTGGATGTGGATGGATCCGGCCGATGTCACCGGCGCTTCACTCAAGGCGCTCCGACATGGGCCCGTCAGGTATATTCCAGGCTTGGCGAATCGCTTCTATGTCTTCGTGTTTGGCAACACCATCGCCATTGCGCTGCTCGCCGGGTATCGCCGTGCGCGTGCTCACCTGAAGGCGAACGTTCCAGGATTCAGATGGCTCCCGTGAGTTGCCCAGGCCCGGTCATCCGCGGCGATAACGCCACATCCCCAGAGCGCCCCAGAACCCGATGAGTGAATACATCAACGCCTGCACGACCAGAATGTAGGCAATCGCGTCTGTCCGACTGAAGCCAAACGGCGTCAAGATGGTCACGGCGACGAACTGGTAGATGCCGACGTAGCCCGGCGTGGACGGGAGCGCGCTGCCAAGGCTCAGTCCCGTAATGACGAGGAGCGCCACCGGCAGCGGCATCTGCAGACCGAGCGCTCCCGCCGCGAAGACCGTTCCCAGAGCGTCCAGGTACCAGATAAAAAAGGTGAGCGCGACAAACTGTGAGAGGCGCCGCACGTCATGGAATGTACGGATGCCGCTCAGCCCCCGCTCGAGCATCATCAGCATCCGCGGACGCCATCGGTGAGGCACCGGCGCATTCTCGATCAGCCGGCGGCCAGCGGAACCGAGCAACGGCAGGATGGCGATGCCCATCGCGCCAAACACTCCGATCACTGCAAAGGGCCACGCCGCCTTCGCCAGCCACCCGGGTTGAGCGGGCATTATCGATAGCGCCGCGCCGCTGATGATCACCAATGCGATGGCGTCGGCGATGCGCTCCGAGAGCGCCGTCGCCAGCACGAACGCCGTCTGCAACGTGCTGCGCGAGGTGATCATCAACGTGCGCACGATCTCGCCGCCACGCGCAGGAAGGAAGTTGTTTCCGAAGTACCCGACAGCGGTCGCCCAGAACGCATCGGCGACGCCGACGTTGCCGCCGGCCGTGAGCAGAATGCGCCAGCGATACGCCCGCATGAACAGCGCAAGTGTGCCGAACAATGCGGCACCCAGCAGCGGAGCCGGGTCCGCGCCTGCGATCGTCCGCCCTGCCTGCGCCCAATCTATTCCGCGGACGGAGTAGTAGAGCAGGACGGCCGCGAGGACGATGGCGATGGCGAGAGAGATGCGGCCAACATGTCCGCGCATGGCATTGCCCACAATGCTTGCGGGACCGGCCCCGCCGGTCGCGTCGTCGAGCGCCATCAGAGAAAGCGCGCGTACACGCGCTGCGCGGCCAGCAGGTCCGGCGGACATCGATCGTGCCAGCGCCACTGTCCGACCGATGGCGGATCGCCATCGGCCCGGCGCGCAGGGTCGGCCGGCTGCAGCAGGCGACAACGGAAAAGAAGCGAGACGTGGTGCCCGCGCGTTCGCTGGTCTGCGATCGCCTCGACGAGCAGAAGCGGCGTGTCGTCGAACGCGACGGTAGTACCCAGTTCGTCGTGCGCGCAGGCGCGGATGCGTCCGGCCGTGGACTCCTTGTACCGGATGATGCCACCCGGCACGTGCCATCCCGCGCCGAAGAGGTCGTCGTCGCGCCACGTGAGCAACGTGCGCGCCCGCTCGTCCTGGATCAGAAGATCAACGTTGATCAGCGGCGTCAGTCGGCTGACGAAGCGGAAGATCTCGTCGGGCAGTCCACCCCTCGGGTCGCCGATCGCAGCGTCGAGTCTCTCGATGCATCGCCGCAGAGCGCTCTCCACGGATCAACTCAGCACGCGGTGCGTGTGCGTTGCACCCGTTCGAACGGCGCCCTCGTCGGCGACGTCATCGTCGAAATTGATGCGCTCTGCTTCGATGACGAGAGGGCGGTTCCTGACCTGCGTGTAGATCGAGCCGACATACTCTCCGAGAACACCGAGAAAGAACAGCTGCACCGACGCGACACAGAACAGGCCGATGAGCACCGGGGCCACACCGATGGGCAGGTTGTACCAGAAAAGCAGCTTCATCACGAGGTACACGAGCGCGGTGGCGAACGTGACGACCGAGCTGGCGAAGCCCAGCATCGTGGCCAGTCGAAGGGGAATCTTCGAATGATTGACGATGCCCTGCATGCCGAGGTCGTAGAGCGTGAAGAAATTGTTCTTGGTGAGACCTTGATGGCGGTTCGGCTGCTCGTACGGAATCGTCGCGTACTGGAACCCGAGCTCGGCGACGATGCCCCTGAAGTAGGGGTACGGATCCGGCAGTCGGCGCAGCACGGAGACGAATGCGTGGTCGTAAAGGCCAAACCCGGTGCTGTTCCGCACCTGCTGCACTTCGGAGAGCCGATCGATGACCGCGTAGCCGAGCCGCCGGATGGCGAACATCAGCCACGACTCCCGACTCGTACTCTTCACGCCGAGGACCACCTTGTAGCCCTTCCGCCATTGCGCCAGAAAGTTGGGCAGCAGCTCCGGCGGTTCCTGCAGGTCCGCCGCCATGGCGTTGACGGCATCACTGCGGCACTGCAGGAGCGCGTGGTACGGCGACCGGACGTGCCCGAAGTTGCGCGTATTCACGATCACCTTGACACGATGATCGGCGGCGGCAAGCCGTCTCAGGATCGCGACGGTTTCGTCGGTGGAAGCGTTATCGATGAACAGGTGCTCGTATCGATAGTCCGGGAGGGGCTCCAGGACGGCCCGGACGCGCGCGTATAACGTCTCGACGTTGTCCGCTTCGTTATAACAGGGCGTCAGAACCGTGATACTGCAAGTGTCAGACATTGTAGAGGAGGATCAGCTCGTTCGTACATTTGAGATCGTCGCGGATCTGCGCCGCGATCTCATGCTGAAAGACACGTGAGCTGACGAGGACCGGCTCGCGCCGTTCCTTGAGCGCCACCGGCGGCAGGATCGGACGGCCGTGCAGCGTCCGTCCGCGGTAGCGCGCATTGGATTCGATGAAGGCGTCGATGTTCGCGTCGGCGAGCCGGCTGGTCGCCATCAGGCGGGTCGTATGCGTTCCGACTCCCCACACCAGGATCCGCCGCCCGCTATCGACCACCGCATCGATGCGGGCCCGCAGCCGCGCATCCTCCGCGGCCGACCGTTCGATGTAGCGCTCCAGGCCCTTCACGGTATCGCGATCTACCGCCGGTGAGTCCGTGGCCGCGATCTCGGCCTTGCGATAGAACGCGGAGAGATTGGACATCACCGTGCGGTAGCTCTGCTCTCGATGGTTCTGCTCCAGGAACACGCGCCGGAACCCATGCCTGTGCATCAGGTTGTCGAGCGAGACCGGGGAAAAAAAGTTGATGTGTTCGGTACTGAAGTCCTGAAAGGGCGCGTTGTCCCAGTCGGCGAACGCCGTCGCGTCGGGCACCTCGACGTAGAGGAGGCCACCCTCGGTCAGCAGCATCCGGAGGTGATCGAAGGATTCGTGCAGGTCTCGGAGGTGCTCCAAGACCCCGATCATGATGATGGTATCGAACCGCTCGGCGGTGGCGGCCGTCTCCGCGAGCGTCATCGTGCGCACGTCGACGTCATAGAGGCGCGCGGCGGCCGCAGCGCACGCTGGCGATGGATCGAGACCGACGATGTTCGGAAACCCGTGCCCGCGAAGGTTGGCGAGCAGGCGCCCGTTGGCGCATCCCACGTCGAGGACGCGCGTCTCGGGCCCGGGCAGCCGCGGCGCGACGATCTCGGCGATCAGAGCCAGGCGCCGCTGGTCGTACGCGGACTCCGCACCCTCGCGGTGCGAGTACTCGTACTTCGACATGTCCCGGTAGTACCGATCAAAGACCTCCTGCGTCGGAATGCGATCCGCATAGCCGAACCCGCAGCGCATGCAGACGACGACGTCGTAACCTGTGAACGCCGTCCCTTCGTCCACGGCCGCAAACTCCTGGCGGAAGAGGATGCGACGGTCGCCGCTTCCGCAGATCGGACACGGGCGCGCCGGGTGGGCGGTGGTCATGCTGGGTTGCGTGGCAAGCGTTCGCGCGGAATCGCGTAACAGACGAGGTCCCAGGCCTCGCGGTCATGCGGGCGCAGGAAGAACGCGTAGTCGTCGCGCATCGAAGCGATCTGCAGCGGAATCGACCAGAGGTGATCCTGGCGATGATAGCAGGACACCGCCAGCACCGGCGCGTCACGGACGACGTGCGCGGCGGCGCCGCGCAGCGCGTCCGGTTCAGCGCCCTCGATGTCCATCTTGACGAAGGTGACGCGATCAGCGCCGAAGTGCTCGTCGATGGCGACCGTGTCGACCTCGAGGTCGCCGCCACCGACATGCGACGACGGTCCGCCGCCGGCGGCGAACGTCACCGTGCCGCGCGCCGCCGCGACGGCGGCGTTGACGACGTCGATTCGCTGTCGCACGGGCGCGGGCAGCGCGGCCACCGAGTCACGAAGTCTGGCCAGGTTGTCGGGATCGGGTTCGAACGCCGTGTAGCGGCGGAACGCGCCGCCCGACACCTGCACGAACTGGCGCAGCGTGTCGCCGTCGAACGCGCCGCAGTCGACGAACGCCTCGTCGTCGCGCACCCGCAGCAGGTCCGGCGGAAAGTAGATCGTCGCGACGTCTGGCGTGCCGAGGCCGTCGACGTCGAAGAAGAGGCGCCAGCGCAGCTGCGCGAGATACTCGCGCTGCGACGCCGGATCGGCCCAGAGGTCGAATGCCTTCAGCACGTCGGCCGACTGCTCGATGACCTTGTGCGGCACGTCCACGGTGTAGTGGGGAAGCACGCCCTCCGGATACGACCAGAACAGCGGGGCGAACGGCACGACCGTCTCGCAGCCCCTGGCGCGCAGCGCCG
>JABFWM010000160.1 GCA_013362195.1 Acidobacteriota bacterium | reverse complement strand
GCTTTCTCGCCAATGCGAACGCCACCGGGATCGCGTGGGCGCCCGACGGCACGTTCCTCATGTTCGACACCGGCCAGCGCACCGAGCCGGGACAGCTCGCGCGCGTCGATTTGATCCTCCGCACGCCGAAGTTCCGCGAGGATCAGTTCCGCGATCTCTTCGACACGACGACGCAGAATCCCGATGCGCCGGCGAAGCCCGTGCAGGAGCCGACGAAAACGGAGACGACCGGGCCGCCGCCGGCGCCGCGTCCCGCCGACGACGTCGCGCCGAAGCCGGGTGACGGCGGCACCGCGCCTGCGGCGAAGGCCGACGCGTCCGTAGTCCGGGCGAAGCCAGTCACGATCGTCTTCGACAACATCCGGCAGCGCCTGACGCTGGTTCCTGCCGGCCTCGACATCGGCGAAGCGTTCATCAGCCCGGATGGCAAGACGGTGGTGATGATCGCCGGCGCGGCGGGACAGCAGAACCTCTACTCATGGTCGCTCGACGAGGTGTCGCGCGAGCGCCCGGTCGCGAAACAGTTGACGACGACCGCCGGGCCCAAGGCCGACGTGAGCTTCTCGCCCGACGGCAAGGACGTGTTCTACCTGGATGAAGGACGCATCCAGGCGGTCACGCTGGAGAAGCGCGAGGTGCGCAGCGTGGCGGTCACCGCGGAGCTCGACGTCGACTTCGCGAAAGAGAAGATGGTCGTCTTCGATCAGGCCTGGCGGCTGCTGCGCGACAACTTCTTCGATCCGGCCTTCAACGGCGTCGACTGGACGGCGGCGCGGGCGACGGTCGAACCGTTCATTGCCGGCGCGCGCACGCCCGATGAGATGCGGCGCATCGCGAGCCTGATGATCGGCGAGCTCAATGCGTCACATCTCGGGATCAACGCGCCGCCGGCGGGCGCCGGCGGGGCCGCGGCCGCGGGCGGCGTCGGCCATCTCGGCCTCGATTTCGATCGCGCGGAGTACGAGCGCGCCGGACGTCTCCAGATCCGTGGAGTCGTGGCGCTCGGACCTGCGGCGCTCACCACCGCGATTCAGCGCGGCGAGTATCTCGTCGCAATCGACGGCGAGGCGATCGGTCCGCACGTCAACATCGACGCGCTCCTCGACAACACGGTGAACCGCCGCGTCGTGCGGCGCGTCGCCAGGGAGCCGTCGGGGCAGGGCGGGAAAGACGTGGCCGTGCGTCCGATATCCGCGGCGACCGAACGCGGCCTGCGCTACCGGCAGTGGGTGGACGAACGACGCGCCTACGTGGCGAAAGGGAGCGGCGGCCGCCTCGGCTACGTGCACATGCCGGACATGTCGGCCGCGTCGCTCGCGCAGCTCTACGTCGATCTCGATGCGGAGAACTTCGCTCGCGACGGCGTCGTCATCGATCTCCGCAACAACAACGGCGGCTTCGTGAACGTCTACGCGCTCGACGTCCTCGCGCGGCGTCCGTTCCTCAACATGACCCGTCGCGGCGCGCCCACCGCGCCGGCGCGATCCGTGCTCGGCCAGCGGTCGCTCGAAAAGCCGACGGTGCTGGTCACCAACCAGCACTCGCTGTCGGATGCCGAGGACTTCACCGAAGGCTATCGCGCGCTCGGCCTCGGCAAGGTCGTCGGCGAGCCGACGGCGGGCTGGATCATCTACACGTGGAATACGCGGCTGCTCGACGGCACGATCCTGCGACTGCCGCGCGTCCGCATCACGGATCGCAGCGGTGCGCCGATGGAAATGCATCCGCGGCCCGTGGACGTGGAGGTGAAACGGCCGGTGGGCGAGAGCTATGGCGCGAAGGACGTGCAGCTGGACACGGCGATCGAAGTGCTGATGGCCAATCGGTGAACTGCCGGCCAATTCACCGATTGAGGCCTATGGCTTGTCGTCCGACTCGTCGTCGGCGTCCTTGTGGGTGGCGACGTTATCGACGTCGACCTCTTCGTCTTCCGCGCGCCAGTCTTCGTCCGCGTCGTAAAGACGGCCGACCGGGCGCTCCTTGATCGGGCCGCGGGGGCCGCGATCCTTCGCGCTCTGGTGGGGCTTCCGTTTGTGCTTCGGAGGCGCGTCGGGACCGAAGTTGCGATTGCGTCCCGGTGCCGCGGGCGCGCCGCCGGTGTCCACCGGC
>JABFWM010000412.1 GCA_013362195.1 Acidobacteriota bacterium | reverse complement strand
CGCCGTGCATCCGTAACGGAAGACGATGATTCTGCTGCTCGCCCCCGATACGCCGGATCGCGCGGAAGTGGCCGCGTTCCTGACCGAACGCCGTCAGCTCTTCACCGCCATGGATCCCTACACCGCCGACGCGGTGAAGGTGGCGAGAGCGGAGGGGTTCGGGGCCATCATCGTCGATCTGATCGCGCCCGACGCCATCAAGTTCCTCAAGAAATACGCCGGCCAGCCCGATCGCGTGCCGGTCGTGTGCATCGCAGATCGCCGTCAGCCCTCGGCCTCGTCAGAGGCGCTCCGCCTCGGCGCCATCGACATCGTCACGCGGCCGTTCCGCGCCGACGAGGTGATGACGGCGCTCGCGAACGCGCGCGAGTTCAGCGCCGCCGCCGAGCGCAACAACGATCTCGCGGCGCCGCCGCTCGACGTGCCCGTCGACGGCGTCTTCGGCGCGTCGCCGGTGATGCGCGACGTGCTCGGCATCGTGCGCCGCGTGGCCGCCAGCCGCTGCGCGGTGCTGCTCGTCGGCGAGCGCGGCACCGGACGCGAGATGGTGGCCCGCACCATTCACGGCCACGGCCCGCGCCGGCACAACCCGTTCATCCGCATCGCGTGCGACGACGGGGCGAGCGAGCAGGAGCTGGGCCCGCTGCTGAACGGATCGCCGCGCGACGGCGCGACCGTGTATCTCGACAACGTCGGCGATCTCCCGCTCGACCTGCAGATCCGGCTCGAGGACTACCTGCGCCGCGCGTCGGGCGGACCGGCCGACGGCATGCGCTTCCTCGCGGGCGCGCAGCCGCGCTTCCACGACCGCGTCGAACGCGGCATCGTCCGCGCCGATTTCGCCGACGCGCTGTCGGTCGTCCGCATCGATCTGCCGCCGCTTCGCCAGCGTCCGCAGGACATCCCGCTGCTCGCGCTGTTCTTCCTGAAGGAGGCGTGCCGCCGCAACACCGCGCCGCTCAAGACCTTCTCGCGCAGCGCGCTGATGCTGCTCGCGGCGCTGCCGTGGCCGGGCAACGCCTCCGAGCTGCGCTCGCTCTGCGAGCGGATCGCCGTGCTCGTGCCGCGCGGCGTGGTGCTGCTCGAGGACGTGCTCGCGCACGTGCGCTTCGACGGCGTGGAAGCGCTGGGCGGGCCGAAGGAAACGCTGCGCCAGGCGCGCGATCGCTTCGAGCGCGATTACGTCGCCGCGGTCCTGCAGCAGCATCGCGGCCGCATGGGTGCGGCGGCGCGGCAGCTCGGCATCGAGCGCACGAACCTCTATCGCAAGATCAAGCAGCTGAATATCCGCTGGGTCGGGGAGTCGTAGCGTGCCGCTGACGATGATGGTCGGTGACGGGTCGTCGCGTGCCGGGTGGCGCTGGTCGGGTATCGGACCGGCGGGTGTGCGCGGATCCGCGCAGGCGGGAACGCGCAACCCGCAATGGACCACGGTGCGTATTGCCCACGACGCGCCACGTTGCGCCGCTGATACAGATACGAAAAAAGGGCGGCACGAAGGAGAAAAGTCCCATTGATTGCCGGGCCCGCCTCGGCGATAACTAATAGGCTCTCTCCTACAATTTGCCGCGCGCCTGCCGTGTCGACGTTCGCAGGACCAGTGGAGTGCGCCGCGCGGACGGAGTGGGCACACGGCGTCGTTTCTGGGATGGACAACGAGGAGACCGCAGATGCGTAGGGTTCTATCACTCGGGCTCGTAACGGCGATGGCGGTGGTCGGGACGCCTCTCGGCGCGTTCGCCGCGGTGAAGGCGCCGGCGCGTCAGGGCCAGGGCCAGGGCCAGGGCCAGGGCCAGGGCCAGGGCCAGGGCCAGGGCCAGGGCACCGGCTCGCTGCACGGCGTCGCGCAGGGCGCGGATCGGGCGCCGCTCCGCAACTACACCGTGCGCGTCCGCAGCGTCGCCGACGGGCAGATCGCGGCCACGACCACGAGCTCGCAGGCGGGAGACTTCGCGTTCGCGGGCCTGCAGCCGGGGAATTACGTCGTCGAAGTCGTGGACGCGGCGGGTAAGATCGTCGGCCTGAGCCCCACGCTTGGCGTCGCGGCGGGCGCGTCGCTGAGCGTGACGATCAGCGCGGCGGCGGCCGGAGCGATGGCCGCGGCCTCGGCG
>JABFWM010000372.1 GCA_013362195.1 Acidobacteriota bacterium | reverse complement strand
GACTGTCCCGGTTTTCCCGGTTTTGCGAATAACTGTGACTGTCACCGTTCTGCCTTCGTGCTATGACTGGAGGTGGCCGGCCAGACCCCCACCGCGCGCGGGGTGCAGGGGCCCCGCCATCCAGCGCGAAGGAGTGTCCATGTCCCGGTTCGTCGCGTGCGCGACGGTGATTGCGTGCGTCGTCTGCGTACTTGTCCCCGCCGCCCAAGAGCAGCAACCGCCACCCTTTCGCGCCGGCAGCGAGGCCGTCCGCGTGTTCGTCACCGTCACCGACCGCAATGGACGCCTCGTCACCACGCTCACGCAGGACAAGTTCGAGGTTCGCGACGACGGCAAGCCGCAGCCGATCACACACTTCGACAACGCGCCGCAACCCATTCGCCTGATCGTCATGCTCGACGTGTCGGGCAGCATGGCCGGCAACCTGCCGCTGCTGCGCGCCGCGTCCGGCCAGCTGTTCGCGCGGCTGCGCGAAGGCGACGTCGCCCGCGTCGGGGCGTTCGGCCATGACGTGACGATCAGTCCGCAGTTCACGCACGACCCCGACGCCCTCGCATCGGCGCTGCCCGCCGAGATCTCCCCGGACGCGCCGACACCGCTCTGGCGCGGCATCGATCAGGCGATCGACGCCTTCGGCAACGAGGGCGCGACGCGAAAGGTGATTCTCGTCCTGAGCGACGGCAAGGACAGCGGACCCACCTCGTTCCGGCAGCGCGTCGTCAGCCAGGGTGACGTGATCGATCGCGCGCGGAAAGAGGACGTGATGATCTACGGGGTCGGGATGCACAGCCGCAGCGCGCGCGGCTCGATGCCCGGCATGGGGCCGGGCGGACTCCAGGCCGCGCTGCTCGCCGATCTCCCGGACCCCGGGCTGGCGCGCGTCGCGGAAGAAAGCGGCGGCGGCTACACCGAGATTCGCTACGGGCAGGACCTCGGCGCCGCTTTCGCCGCCATCGCTGACGAGTTGCACACGCAGTACCTGCTGGCCTTCGCGCCGCCCAGACGCGACGGGAAGGTCCACGGGATCGACGTGCGCGTCAGCGAGCGCGGGCTGAAGCCGCGCGCGCGCAGGAACTACGTCGCGCCGAAAAGCTGATCATCCGTGGTGGATGGTCACTCGTCGCGCAGCGCGATGATGGGATCGACCGCCGCGGCACGCCGCGCGGGGAAGTAACAGGCGAGCAGCGCCACCGTGCCGAGCAGCAGCGCGACGGCCGCATACGACAGCGGATCGGCCGGCTCGACCCCGAACAACTGACTGCGCAGCAACCGCGTGGCGGCGAGGCTGGCGGCAACGCCAATCACGACGCCGACCATGACGAGGCGTCCCCCCATCGTCAGCAGCAGCCCGAGCACGTGACCGCGGGTCGCGCCGAGCGCCATCCGCACGCCCAGTTCGTGAGTGCGCCGCGTCACGTGGAACGACAGGACGCTGTAGATGCCCGCCGCGGCCAGCGCCAGCCCGAGCACCGCGAACGCGCTGAAGAGCGCCATCGTGAAGCGGGGCTGCACGATTTCCTCGCCGAGCACCTCGGCGAGCGTGATCGCGCGCCCGAGCGGCTGCTCGGCGTCCATCCCGCGAACCTGCGCCCGAATCGGATTGAGAAGCGCGTTCGGATCGCCGGCGGCTCTGACGGCGAGCAGACGCTGCGGCGGCGCCATGATCGTGTAAGGGAGCATGATGGCCGGCGTCGGCTCCGCCCGCAGGCCGGCATTGCGGGTGTTTGCCACGACACCCACGATCGTCACTTCGGGGGCACGCGTGGTGTCGGCAACCACACGGGGAGGTATGCGCTCCAGCGCACCGAGGCGGACGCGCGAGCCAATCGGGTTCTCGCCCGCCTGCCACAGCTTCACGGCCGCTTCGTTGATCACGGCTACGCGGTCGCCGCGCCGGACTTCTGCGGCGTCGAACATTCGGCCCGCGCGGAGCGGAATACCGAACGCCTTCAGGTGGTCCGCACCGGCGAAGTTCGTGGTCAGCCGCTGCGAACCATCGGGAGCGCTGCCGACAATCGCGAACGATGACTGTGGTCCGCCCAGCGGTACCCCGAACGTCGCCGCTTCAACGCCAGGCAATGCCCTGACCCGCTCCAGCAGCGCTTCTGCGAACCCATTGCGCTGCGCCAGGGTCGCGTACTTCGTCGGCGGGAGCGGCACGCCCATGAGCACGACGCGGTCGGCGTTCATGCCGGAGTCGACGTGCTGCAGAACGAAGAACGTGCGCACCGTCAGGCTGGCGCTGACGAGCAGCACGACCGAGAGCGCCACTTCCGCCACGACGAGCGCGTTGCGCGTGCGGCCGCCCTGCGCGCCGGCGCTCGTGCTTCGTCCCGCCTTCAATGCGTCGGTCGCGTCCGGCTTCGAGGCCTGCAGCGCCGGCGCCAGTCCGAAGACGATGCCGGTCGCGACGGAGATGGCGAGCGAAAACAGCAGCACCGGCAGGTTGATCGTGACGCGGGCTTCGTTCGGCACGTAGAACTCCGGCATCAGCGCGACGATGGTGCGGATGGCGAAGAAGGCGAACAGCACGCCGAGCACGCCGCCCGCCAGCGACAACACCACGCTTTCGGTGAGCAGCTGGCGCAGCAGCCGCCGCCGTCCCGCGCCGATCGACACGCGGATCGCCATCTCGCGCGCCCGCGCCGTCCCGCGCGCGAGCTGCAGGTTGGCGACGTTCGCGGAGGCAATGAGCAGCAGGAACGCGACCGCCCCGAGCAGCAGACGCAGGCTCGTCCGCATCTCGCCGCTCGCGACCGTCACGTCGAGATAGTTCCGCAGCGCGGTCGTGAAGCCCTTCGCCGGAAAGGTCGCGGGCCGTTCCGCGGCCAGTCGCGCATGCAGCGCCGCGAGCTGCTGCCGCGCGACCTCGGGCGAGACGCCGGCACGCAGGCGGACAATCGGGTTGACCCATGGCAGGTCGGTCCGCGTCGGCGACAACGGCAGCCAGAATCCCGTGTTCCCGTACCATCCGAATCGCGGCGGCATCACGCCGATGATGGTGTAGGGACGGCCATTGAGCCGCAGCGTGCGGCCGAGTGCCGCGGCGTCGCCGCCAAACAACCGGAACCAGAGCCGGTAACTCAGCACGACGACTGGTTCCGCGTCGCCGTTGGCCCGGATGTCCGCCGGCTCAATCGTGCGTCCGACGACCGGCGGAACGCCGAGAAAGGTGAAGGCGTTGCCGGTCATCAGCACTCCGTCAAAGCTCTCCGGGGCGAACTCGCCGGTCATCAGCACGGTTTCGAACGACGTGCCCATCACGTCGGCAAAGGCCGGCACTGCCGCGAGCCGCGGCAATTCATCGAGCGTGTAGGTGTGGCCGCCGCGCCCTTCAATCGCCCGCGCGCCCGGGGCCCAGATGTCGCCCGGGTTCGCGTAGGGGTACGGGGCGATGAGCACGCCATAGATCACGCTGAAGATCGCTGACGTCGCGCCGATGCCGAGCATCAACGAGAGCAGCGCGACGAGGACGAACGAGGGACTACGCCGGAAGGATCGAATCGCGTAGGCGAGATCCTGGGTCAGACGTTCGAGCCATCGCATGCACGCCTCCTTCGGGGCTGATGCATTGGACGGCAGCGGCCGGCAAGGAGTTTGGAAGCGCGCCTGAGATTAACGTCCGCGTATGCCGTATTCGTCGAGGAGGGCGAGGTACTCGCGATCGTGCGTCCGGGTGGCCGCGCCGGACGTCATCGAGCGAAGCACCCGCCGTGCCTGGCTGCGCTCCGGGGAGTCGCGCTCGTCCCGCGCCTTCTGCGCGAGCGACGCGAGACGGCCGCGCAGGCTCATCAGCGCCGACGCGTGCCGGTCGGCACCGGCCAGCGCCGCTTCCAGCTCGAACACGTCACCCAGCATCCGCGCTTCCGCATCGTCCGACGCTCTTTCCCGTGCGAGCGCTTTCTTGACGTCGGGCTGCTTCGCGAGATCCTTCGCCCGCGCCGCCTCGGACGAGACGTCGCGCAGCCCGCTGAAATCGGCGACGAGCGCGTCGAGCAGATGCACCGTTTCGGTCGGGCTCGTGGACGCGTCGACCGCCGCGCGACGCTTCTGCAGCAGGCGATCGATCAGCGCTTCGTCACGCGCGCGTCGCCCGGATTTCATCGCCTGCAGCTCCATCCAGTCGATCGCCTCGAACGCGACGTTGTCCGGCGGCAGCGTGTGCCCTCCGTTGAACACGGCGAGATGGTGCGGCGTCTTCAGGGCGCGATCGAGCTGGCGCATCTCGAGATAATTGAAGTCCTCCGTACCTGTGGTGCCGAACACCGCGAACGGCACGTTCGATCGAGGCTGGCTGTCGGGATAGCCGGCGCTCGATGCGATGACGCCAGCGATGCGCGTGTTGCTCAGCGCGACCATCATGGCGACCCGCGCGCCGCCCGACATGCCGGTCGCATACATGCGCTGCGGATCGATGGAGAAGCGCTGGCCGAGATCCGCACCGATGGCCTGCGCCGCGGCACTCGACACCGGCCATGGACCGTTGCGCGAGTTGTTCGATCCCGCCACGATGTAGCCGTATTGCTCGGCCGCGGCCTGGTAGGTTTCGACCATCGCCCGTCCGCGCGCGGCGGGATGGAACGCGATCAGCAGGCTCCACGCCTTCTGCGGCGTGTAGCCCGACGGCAGGTACAGCGCGTAGCTCTGGGTCGCGTCGGCGGCGCACTTCACGTCGTCGATGACGACGCCACGTGGAAGATCCTGCGGATCGGGACGCGCGCTCGCGAGCGCCGTGCACAATGCGAGTACCGTGGCGGCCAGCGCCGCACGCCGGCCGAGCGGCGTCATAGCGTTTCCGCAGGCTGCTCGCCGCCGAGGTCCGGCGCGCGCTCCAGCGAGTGGTCGTGCTCGAGCACCAGCACGATGATCATCGCGATCAATCCGGCGGCCGAGAGCGTCAGCAGCCCGTAGGTGTAGCGGCCGGTGAGGTCCTTGATGCGTCCGACGGCGTACGGGCCGACGAATCCGGCGAGATTGCCGATCGAATTGATCAGCGCGATGCCGCCGGCCGCGGCGGCGCCGCCGAGAAACGCGGTCGGCAGCGTCCAGAACACGGGCAGGCACGCGAAGATGCCGAACCCGGCGATCGACAGCGCGATCATCTTCATGGTGGGATCGTCGAGCAATGTCGATAGCGCAATCCCCGCCGACGCGATGAACAGCGGGCACGCCACGTGCAATCGACGTTCGAGCGTACGGTCCGAGTGCCGGCCCCACCAGACCATGCCGACGGTGCCGACCGCATAGGGCAGCGCCGTGATGATTCCCGCCTTCGCGTTCGACACGCCGAACGCTTTGACGATCTGCGGCAGGAAGAAGCTCAACCCGTAGTTGGTCGCGACCGCGCCGAAGTAGACGAAGCTGAGGGCGAGCACCTTCGGATTGACGAGCGCGTCGGCCACGCTGAACCGTCGCGCGGCCTCACGCTTCGTGTGTTCCTGCCGCAGCCGCGTCACGAGCCAGGCGCGCTCATCCGGCGCGAGCCAGCTCGCCTCCGACGGACGATCGGTCAGATAGAAGAACACCACGAACGAAAGAACCAGTGCGGGCACGGCTTCGAGGATGAACAGCCACTGCCAGCCTTTGAGGCCCATCCACCCGTTGAGCCCCAGCAGCAGTCCCGAAATCGGCGCGCCGATCACGGTCGACAACGGAATGGCGGCCATGAAGAATCCAATGATGCGCGCCCGGTAGACGGCGGGGAACCACAGCGTCAGATAGAAGATGATGCCCGGAAAGAACCCGGCCTCGGCGATTCCGAGAAGTATCCGGACGACATAGAAGCTGGTCTCGCCGTGAATGAACGCGGTCGCGCCCGAGATCGCGCCCCACGTGAACATGATGCGCGCGATCCACTTGCGTGCGCCGACCCGCTCGAGCAGCAGATTCGACGGCACTTCGAAGAAGAAGTAGGCGAGAAAGAAAATCCCGGCACCCGACCCGTACGCGGTTGCGGACAGCCCGATGTCGGCGTTCATCGTGAGCGCGGCAAAGCTGACGTTCACGCGGTCGAGGTACGCGACGAAGTAGCACGTGATCAGGAACGGCACCAGACGCGATGAGACCCTGGCAATGGTCCGCGCTTCGAGATCGCGTGGTGGCGTCGGCATGCGCGCCTAGTATGGCGCGTTTCGGCGTCACCGGAAAAAGTGCGTCGGCTAATCGAAACAGGCGACGGCCGCATCCGCCCGCGCGCCCCATTCACCCGGTCAGACCTGCTAGGATCGCCGTTCGCCCGATTCCGACCCGTGATGCCGACTCGATCTCTCCTTGCCGCAGCCCTGGTGCTGGCCCTTGGCGGCGCGGCCTGTTCATCAAAGCGCGGGGCCGATGTGCCGCCGGACGCGTATCGCGAAGCGGTCGCCGCCTTCTACGTCGGGCTCTCGGCCATGCAGACGACGCAGGAGGTGCTGGCGAAGGAGAAGTTCGATCGCGTCGTCGCGCTCATCCCGCAGGAGCCGGCAGGCTGGGCGGACCTCGGGCTGCTTCTCTTGCGCCAGCAGGAGCTCGATCAAGGGACGCAGCACCTCGCGCGCGCCGAATCGCTGGCGCCCGACAGCGCGGAGATCCAACGTCTGCTCGCGATCGCGGAGGGACGCCGCGGAAATCTGGTGGACGCGATACGCCACTGGCGCCGTGCCCTCGAGTTGGACGCCGACGATCCGGAAGCGGCCTTCAACCTCGCGCTCGAGACCGAACGGCAGTCGGGCGCTGCGAACGACGCGGAAGCCGGGCGCGTCCTCGGGCAGCTCGTCGCGCGGCGCGAGAACCTGGCGGCGCGCGTCGAGTACGCGCGCATCGCCGCCAAACGCGGCGACGCCGCGGCGCTCAAAACCGCGCTCGGGCCGCTGACGGACGCGTCGCGTTCGTGGTCGCCCGAAGCGCAGACGCAACTTGCGACGCTCGCCGCCGCTGCCGCGGAGAACCCTCGCGCCGTGTCCACGCAGATCGCGTTCCTGAAGAACATGCTGCTGCGTGAGCCGGCCTATCGCGCAGCGCTTGCGGAAGTGACCACGCCTCGCGCGGAAGTGGGGCGGCCGGTCGTGCGCTTTCTGGTGTTGAAGAATCCCCAGCCGCAGCCGTCAGCGCCGGACGAAGCGCTGGCGTTCACGGTGGACGCGGCGTCCGATGCGGCTCCAGGCGCGACGTGGGTCGGTGCGGTGTCGCTCACCGGAGAAGGCGATCCCGTCATCGCGACGGCCGGTCCGTCGGGTGTGCGCGTGGCGAGTGCGGGAGCCGATGCGACCTGTCGATCGTGGACGAGCGGTGCGGCCGCCGCGCCGGGCCCTGACGGTGTCGCGGTTGCGGATCTCAATTACGACTTCCGCATGGATCTCGCCGTCGCCACCGGCAGCGGCCTGTGCTTATTGCGGCAGGACGCGAACGGCCGCTTTTCCGACGTCACGATCGCCTCGAAGCTGCCATCGACCGTGCTTCGCGCAGCGGCAAGCGGCGTGTGGCCGGCGGACGTCGACACCGACGGCGATCTCGATCTCGTCGTCGCCACGCGAGACGGTCACCCGGTGGTGCTGCGGAACAACGGCGACGGCACGTTCACGGCACGCGATCTCTTTTCGTCGGTGAACCGCGCGCGCGGCTTCGTGTGGGCGGACCTCGACGGCGAAGGCGTGCCCGACGCGGCGTTTCTCGACGAGGGCGGCGGCGTGCGCGTCGTCCTGACCCAGCGCGGCGGGAGTCTTCGGGAGGAGAGTGTGGCGCCGGCCGGCGGCCGCGCGGCAGCAATCGCCGCGGCGGAACACAACGGCGACGCGGTCTTCGACCTGCTCGTCCTCGGCCGCGACGGCGCGATCAGCCGACACTCGCGCGGGCCGGACGGCGCCTGGCAGACCGCGAGCGTCTCACGCGTCGAGCCCCCGCCGGGCCTGGAGCCGGGCGTCGCGCGCCTGCTCGTGGCCGACCTCGACAACAACGGCGCGGCCGACCTCGTGGTTGCGGGCGGCGCCGGCACGCGCGTGCTGCTTGGCGCGCCGGGCGGATCGTTCGTGGCGATGAAAACGGCGCTGCCGATCGGCGCGCAATCGATCGCCGACCTGAATGGCGACGGCCGGCTCGACGTCGTGGGCCTCGGCGCGAACGCGCAGGTCGGGCGTGCCGCGAGCCGGGGCAGCAAGTCGTATCGGTGGCAGGTACTCCGTCCGCGCGCGGCC
>JABFWM010000283.1 GCA_013362195.1 Acidobacteriota bacterium | reverse complement strand
TACGTGACGACCCTCGCGCTCTCGGGATTGTGTGCCGCGTCGCTGTTCTGCGCCGGCGTCCAGCCGGTGCTCGCGCAGGACGAGAATGGTTCGACGCCCGCATCCACACCCGCGTCGCCCCCGGCGGAGACGCCCGCGTCGCCGCCCGACCCCGCGCCGGCGGAAGCCCAGGAGAGCTTCTTCCGCCAGACCGAGCTCGGCGGCCTCGTCGACGCGTATTACGACTATTACTCGACCAAGCCCCACGGCGACGTGCAGTTCAGGAATTTCGACACCAAGCACAACCAGTTCGCGCTCAGCATGGCCCAGGTGTGGATCGCCAAGGCCGCGACCGCCGGTTCGCGCACCGGCTTCAAAGTGAAATTGAACTTCGGTCCCTCCTCCTCGCTCGTGAACGCGTACGAGCCCGGGACCAACGAGTTCATCCAGAACATCGAGGAAGGCTACCTCACCTATCTGGCGCCGATCGGCAAGGGGCTGCAGGTGGACGTCGGCAAGTTCGTGACGCAGCACGGCGCGGAAGTGATCGAAGCCAAGGACAACTGGAACTACTCGCGGTCGCTGCTGTTTGCGCTGGCGATTCCTTACTATCATTCGGGCGTGCGCGCGACGTATGCGCTCAACGGCAAAGTGGCGGTCATGGGCGCCATCGTCAACGGCTGGAACAACGTCGTCGAGAACAACTCCGCGAAGACGCTGGGCGCGCAGATCGTCGTCAAGCCGGTGCCGGCGCTGTCGATCGTGCAGAACTACATGACCGGCGCGGAGCAGGCGAACGACTCGGGCGGCGGCTGGCGGCGTCTCTCCGACAGCACCGTCACCTGCACGATCTCGCCGGCGCTGAGCGTCATGGCCAATTATGATTACGGCATCGACACCGTCGCCGGGCAGCGCGTGCGGTGGCAGGGGATTGCTGGCTACGCGAAGGCGCAGCTGACACAATGGCTCGCGGTCTCGCCGCGCATGGAGTGGTATGACGATGTGTCCGGCTTTACGACCGGCACCGTGCAGGCGCTCAAGGAGGCGACCGGCACGATCGAGTTGAAGCCGTCGGACGCGCTGATCTGGCGGATCGAGGTCCGCCGCGATTTCTCGGACACCGCCGTGTTCAAGATGCCGGACGGCGTGTTGAAGAAGAGCCAGACCTCTATCGGGTTCGGAGTGCTTTATTCCTTCAGCACCAAAGGCTAACGCGCGGCTCGACGAGGTCCGCCAGGCGGTCGGCGACGACATCCTGCGCGGCGGCGGCGGCGCTGCGACCCTCGAGCGGTTCACGCGCTACATCGACGAGGAGCTGCGGCGGCTGGCCGGACTGGCGCCGCAGCCGGAGCAGGCGGTGGCGGTCATCGCGCTCGGCGGCTACGGGCGCGGCCATCTCTGTCCGTACTCCGATATCGATCTGCTCGTGCTCTTCGGCGGCACGATTGGCGAGGCCGAGGAGCAGTTCCTCCGCGCGATGCTGCACCCGCTGTGGGACACCGGCCTGGTCGTCGGCCAGCAGGTGCGCGAGATCGACGAGCTGCAGGAGCTCGAGGTCGACAACCCCGAGTTCCTGCTCGCGCTCATCGACGCGCGTCTCGTGACCGGCGATCGGCCGCTCTTCGATCGCTGCCGCGCGGCGTTTCACGTGCCCGCGACGCACGCGCACGTGCTCGGCGCGCTCACGGATCTGATCGACGCGCGGCACGCCGGTTTCAACGGCACCCTCTACCAGCTGGAGCCCGACGTGAAGGAAGCCCCGGGCGGGCTGCGCGACATTTCCGCGGTCCGGACCATCGCGGCCATCACGGATCCCGCCCTCCTGCGGCGGACCGAAGACGCGAACGCGCTCGCCGACGCCGAGGACTTCCTGCTGCGGATCCGCGCGATGCTGCACCTCGAGCACCGCCGCAATCACAACGTGCTCGGGCACGAGATGCAGGAGAAGCTCGCCGAGGCGCTGGGATATCCCGGCCAGTCGCCGCGGCCCCAGGTCGAGGCCCTGATGGCGGATTATTTCCGCCACGCGCGCGCGGTCAGCCGCCTGCTGGATCGGACGCGCCGCGCCGCGCCCGTGCCCGTCGCGATCAACGCCGGGCGGACCCGCGACGGGATCGGCTTCATCGACGATCGGAAGGCGGCGATCCAGCCCGCGACGTGGCTCGCGCTGTTCCAGGCGGCGCTCGATGCGGCGACGTCGGTGTCGGACGAGTCGCTGGCGCTGATCCGGCAGCACGCGGATCGGTTCCGCTTCGACGACTTCTTTCCGACGCCGGAGCACCGCGCGGCGTTGCTGCGGTTCCTGGTGCCGCGGCCGGGCCTCTACGCGCGGCTGTCGGAGATGCACGACTGCACGCTGCTCGGGCGGATGATTCCGCCGTTCCGCGCGATCACCTGCCGGGTGGTCCGCGACTTCTACCACAAGTACACGGTCGACGAGCACACGCTGCTGACGATTCGCAACCTCGAACGGCTCGCCGACGCCGCGCCCGAGCGGCAGCGGTTCGCGTCGCTGCTGCGCGATCTGCCGTCGCCCGAACTGCTCGTGCTGGCGCTGCTGCTGCACGACGTCGGCAAGGGCGCCGGCGACGACCATGCGGCGGAAAGCGTGAAGCTGGCGGAGACCGTCCTCGATCGACTGCAGCTGCCCGAGGCGCCGCGCGAGATCGTGCTGTTCCTCATCGCGCAGCACCTGAAGATGTCGCAGGTCGCGTTCCGCCGCGATACGGAGGATCCGGAGATCGTCCGCGACTTTGCCGCGACCATCGGCGTCGAAGAGCGGCTCAAGATGCTGTGCCTGATGACGCTGGCGGACGTGCAGGCGGTGAGCCCGGCCACGCTGACGCGGTGGAAGGAAGACCTGCTCTGGCGGCTCTACGTCGATACCTACAATCAGCTGACGCACGGCTACGGCGACGATCTGATCGAACGCACGCAGCTCGCGGTCACCGAGTGCGTCAAGCGCCGGCCCGCGGACCTGACCGCCGCGGACGTCACCGCGTTTCTCGAGGGGCTGCCGCGGCGCTACCTGCAGCTCGTCGATCGCCGGGTGGTCTACCAGCACGTGCGGCTGGCGCGCGGGATGGGGCCTGACGAAGTCCATCTGCGGCTCGATCAGGCGGATGCCGCGTGGGAGTTGACCGTGGCCACCCGCGACCGGCCGATGCTCTTCGCGAACGTCTGCGGCGTGCTGGCGTCGTTCGGGATGGACATCCTGCGCGGGCACGCGATGACGAATCCCAACGGCCTCGTCCTCGACGTGTTCCAGTTCACCGACGGCGAGCGCTTCCTGGCGCTCAATCCCGACGCGAAGGCGACGCTGCTGCAGGCGATCGAAGACGTCGTCGCCGGACGGACGGATGTCGCGGACCGGCTGCGCCGCCGCAGGCTCGGCGTCGCGCGGCGCCGCGCCGCCGACGTCGCCCCGGTGGTCTACTGCGACAACGCCTCTTCGGAGCGCTACACGATTGTCGAGATCGTGGCGGCCGACGAGCTCGGCCTGCTGCATCGCATCGGCGCCGCGATCTCGGCCTGCGGGTGCGAAATCGATCTCGTCCTGATCGCGACCGAAGGCGCGCGCGCGATCGACGTGTTCCACATCACGAAAGGAGGCGAGAAGCTCTCCGAGGCGGAGCAGCCGGCGCTCGCCTCCGCGCTGCAACGGACGCTGGAGGATTCTGATGAAGCTGCTGAAGGCGATCATCCGCCCCAATAAGGTCGACGAGGTGAAGGATGCGCTCGCCAAGCTGAATCTGTCGGGCATGACGGTGACGGAGGTGCGCGGCCACGGCAAACAGAAGGGCCACACCGCCATCTACCGCGGCAAGGAGTACAACGTCAGCCTGCTGCCGAAAATGGAGATCGAGGTCGTCGTCGCCGACACCATCGTCGACGAGGCGATCCGCGCCATCATGGAGGCCGCCCGCACCGGCGAAATCGGCGATGGCCGCGTCTTCGTGATCCCCGTCGAGCAGTCCTATCGCATCCGCACCGGCGAGCGTGATTTGTGAGCGCGGCGAACCACCGGCGTCACTGACCAGAACGCTGCGCGGCCCGAACGCCTGAGGCGTTCGGCGGCGCGCGTTGGCGCTTTTTCATAGGCATTCTCGAAAGTCTGCCTTTCGCTGCCGACCCATCTCATCGCCGTATGACGGCAATGTGATCATTCTATTTGTGCGGGTGCCCCGGGTCTGCGATAACCCAAGGCACGGGGAGCGCCATGCACGATATCGACCCTCCACAGTCTTCGGGCCTCTACGATCCCGCGCACGAGCACGATGCGTGCGGGGTGGGATTCGTGGTGGACATTGCCGGCCGGCGTTCGCACGAGGTCATCGCGCGCGGGCTCCAGGTCCTCATCAACCTGCAGCATCGCGGCGCCTGCGGCTGCGAGGCCAACACCGGCGACGGCGCCGGGATCCTGATCCAGATGCCGGATCGGTTCCTGCGCAAGGCGGCCGCGCCGCTCGGCATCGAGCTGCCCGAGCCCGGTGAGTACGCCGCCGGCCTCGTGTTCCTGCCGAAAGACGGCGCCGCACGCGAAGCGGTGCGCGCCGTCTTCGAAGGGATCGTCGCGGAAGAAGGGCAGCGCCTCCTCGGCTGGCGCCCGGTCCCCCTCGATCTCACCGACCTCGGGAATTCGGCGACGAGCGCCTGCCCGGCGATCGAGCAGGTCTTCATCGGCGTCGGTGACGAGGTGCGCGCGCGGCTCGCCGACGACCCGCTCGCGTTCGAGCGGAAGCTGTACGTGGTCCGCAAGCGGATCGAGCACGCGATCGATCAGTCGTCCCTCGCCGAGCGTCAGCGGTTCTACGTCGTCAGCCTGTCGTCGCGAACGCTGATTTACAAGGGCATGCTGACCGCGGCGCAGATTGCCCCGACGTTCCCCGACCTGCGCGACGCCGACATGATCTCGGCGCTGGCGCTCGTGCATCAGCGCTTCAGCACGAACACCTTTCCGTCCTGGCCGCTCGCGCACCCCTACCGGCTGATCGCGCACAACGGCGAGATCAACACGCTGCGCGGCAACATCAACTGGATGAAGGCGCGCGAGAGCCTGCTGCAGTCGGCGCTCTTCGGCGACGACCTCAAGAAGATCCTGCCGATCATCCGCGAAGGCGGCAGCGACACCGCGACCTTCGACAACGTGCTCGAGCTGCTCGTGATGGCGGGCCGCTCGCTGCCGCACGCGATGCTGATGATGATTCCGGAGCCCTGGGCGCACCACGAGGGCATCAGTCCGGAGCTGAAGGCGTTCTACGAATACCACTCGGCGCTCATGGAGCCGTGGGACGGCCCCGCGTGCATCGCCTTCACCGACGGCACGGTGATCGGGGCGGTGCTCGATCGCAACGGGCTGCGCCCGTCGCGCTATTGCGTCACGCGCGACGGCCTCGTGGTGATGGCGTCCGAAGTCGGCGTACTCGATCTCGCTCCCGAAGACATCGTCCTCAAGGAGCGTCTGCATCCCGGGCGCATCTTCCTCGTCGACACCGCGCAGGGCCGCATCGTCTCGGACGACGAGATCAAGCGCGATCTGGCGTCGGCGCAGCCGTACGGCCAATGGCTGGAAGAGAACCTCGTCGACATCGACGAGCTGGCGGCGCCGCCCTATCTGCCCCGCCCGAGCGGCGAGGCGGTGCTCCGGCGCCAGCAGACGTTCGGCTATACGGAAGAAGACCTGCGGGTGCTGCTCGCGCCGATGGCGACGGCCGGGGAAGAGCCAATCGGATCGATGGGGTCCGACTCCGCGCTCGCGGTGCTGTCGGGACGTCCGCGGCTGCTCTACGACTATTTCAAGCAGGCGTTCGCGCTGGTCACCAACCCGCCCCTCGACGCGATTCGTGAACACCTGGTGACGACGATGGAATCGACGGTCGGGCCCGAGGGCAACCTGCTCGAGCCGCGTCCGGAGTCGTGCCGCCAGATCAAGATCACCTACCCGGTGATCGCCAACGAGCAGCTCGCGCGCCTGCGGCACGTCTACCTGCCCGCCTTCCGCGCGACGACGCTGTCGATGGTGTTCGATCCGTCGAAGGGCGGAGCCGGCCTCGAGCGCGCGCTGGAGCAGTTGAAGCAGCGCGCGAGCGACGCGGTCGACGCGGGCTATTCGATCGTCATTCTCTCGGACCGGGCCGCGGATCGCGATCGCGCGCCCATTCCCAGCCTGCTGGCCACGGCGGCGGTGCACCACCACCTGGTGCGCAAGGGGACGCGCACGCGCTGCGGCCTCGTCGTCGAAACCGGCGACGCGCGCGAAGTGCACCACTGCGCGCTGCTGCTCGGCTATGGCGCGGGGGTGGTGAACCCCTATCTGGCGTTCGAGTCGCTCGACAACATGATTTTCGACGGGCAGCTCGCCGGCGTGACCCACGACGAGGCCGTCACGCACTACATCCACGCGCTCAACAAGGGCATCCTCAAAGTGATGTCGAAGATGGGGATCTCGACGCTCCAGAGCTACTGCGGCGCGCAGATCTTCGAAGCGGTGGGTCTCGATCGCGCGGTGGTGGATCGGTACTTCACCGGCACGTCGTCGCGGATCGGAGGAATCGGCCTGGACGGCATCGCGCGCGAAGTGGTCGAACGCCATCGGCGTGCGTATCACCATCGTCCGCGCGCCGGGTCGGAGCTGTCGGTCGGCGGTGAATACCAGTGGCGCCGCGACGGCGAATACCATCTCTTCTCGCCGGAAACGGTGTTCAAGCTGCAGCACGCCACCCGCAGCGGCCAGTACAGGATCTTCAAGGAGTACACCCAGCTCGTCGACGATCAGTCGCGGCGCCTCGCGACGTTGCGCGGGCTCCTCGACATCCGGGCCGGGGCGACGCCGATTCCGATCGAGGAGGTCGAGCCGGTCGAGCAGATCGTCAAGCGGTTCGCGACCGGCGCGATGTCCTACGGCTCGATCAGCGAGGAAGCGCACACGACGCTCGCGATCGCGATGAACCGCCTGGGCGGCAAGTCGAACACCGGCGAAGGCGGCGAGGATCCGGCGCGCTACCGGCGCGACGCGAACGGCGACTGGCGCCGCAGCGCGGTCAAGCAGGTCGCCTCGGGCCGCTTCGGCGTCACGAGCGAGTACCTGGTGAACGCCGACGAACTGCAGATCAAGATGGCGCAGGGCGCCAAGCCCGGCGAAGGCGGCCAGCTGCCCGGGCCGAAGGTGTATCCGTGGATCGCCAAGGTGCGCCACGCGACGCCCGGCGTCGGCCTGATCTCGCCGCCGCCGCACCACGACATCTACTCGATCGAGGACCTCGCGCAGCTGATCTTCGATCTGAAGAACTCGAACCGGCAGGCGCGCATCTCGGTGAAGCTGGTGGCGATTGCCGGCGTCGGCACGATTGCCGCCGGCGTCGCGAAGGCGCACGCCGACGTGGTGCTGATTTCGGGGCACGACGGCGGAACCGGCGCCGCCCCGCTCACGAGCATCAAGCACGCCGGCGTGCCGTGGGAGCTGGGGCTGGCAGAGACGCAGCAGGTGCTGCGCATGAACGGCCTTCGGGGCCGCATCGCCGTACAGGTCGACGGTCAATTGAAGACCGGCCGCGACGTCGTCATTGCCGCGCTGCTCGGCGCCGAAGAATTCGGGTTTGCCACGGCGCCGCTGGTCGTCTCGGGCTGCGTGATGATGCGCGTCTGCCACCTGAACACGTGCCCGGTCGGCATCGCGACGCAGGATCCGGAGCTGCGGAAGCGCTTCACCGGGAAGGCCGAGTTCGTCGTGAACTTCTTCCGCTTCATCGCCGAAGAAGTGCGCGAGTACATGGCCGCGCTCGGGTTCCGCACGATGGACGAGATGATCGGCCAGGTCGATCGTCTCGACGTGCGCAAGGCGGTCGACCACTGGAAGGCGCGCGGCCTGGATTTCTCGGCGATTCTCCATGCGCCGGCGCTGCCGGACCGATCGCCGCGCCGCAAGGTCGAAGCGCAGGACCATCAGATCGACGCGGTCATGGACGTCGAGCTGATCGACGCGTGCCGCGATGCGCTCGTGCATCGCGAGCCGGTCGTGCTGACCCGGCAGATTCGCAACACGGACCGCACGGTCGGCACGATGCTCGGGTCCGAGGTCACCAGGCGCTGGGGCGGCGAAGGGCTGCCGGACGACACGATCCGCATCAACGGCACGGGATCCGCGGGCCAGAGTTTCGGGGCCTTCGTACCGCGCGGAATCACGCTGTCGCTG
>JABFWM010000377.1 GCA_013362195.1 Acidobacteriota bacterium | reverse complement strand
CGTTGAACGACTGTGGGAGCCGTTCTGCCACGGCCTGCGCGCATCGCGGGACTGTGCGACGACCTAATGCGAAGCGCGCGAAGGCGGGTGCTCGTGTCGATCGAGCGAAGCTTTCGCCAGATTGATCTCTATTGGCACGACCTGCGCCACGCGGGCGCGTGTCGCCTCCTGACGGAGCATGTGGACATCCGCACCATCAGGTTGATGCTCGGCCATGCCGACATCAGGCAGATGCAGCCATCCCTGAACATCGCCGACGAGGAACTCAGAAGGCCGGGACCGGCGTCTGGGAGCGCCGGCGGCAGTTCAAGGCCGTCAGTCAGTCGCGGTGACCTTCCGCCTAAAGGCGGAAGCCACGCGATTGTCAATCTCGCGATTGTCTCAGGGATGTGTGTTGGCGCGCCCGGCAGGACTCGAACCTGCGACCCTCGGCTTAGAAGGCCGATGCTCTATCCAACTGAGCTACGGGCGCATCCACGACGATTGTACCCGCTGGCCCGAGCATGGAGAGCACGCACACGTAAAGCCCGCATGACAGCCGGCGCCGTGGAGGGCCTGCAGCGAGCGTGGTCAGCAACGTTCGCGATCAATGAGCGGCCGCGGAGATGGCGATTATAGACTCACGTGCTGGAGGCCTCGAGGTGCAACAGCGAAAGGTTCGCCGCCCCTTTCAGACGATGGCGCTCGTCGGCGGCGGCGGCGCGCTCACTGCCTGGATGTATACCACCCTCGCCGCGGGGCTCGCGATACCGTTGCCGCAACCGCAGGCTCCGGCCGTGTTCGCCGCGCAGTGCGCGGGCTGCCATGGAACCGACGCGCGGGGCACCGCGCAAGGACCGGCGCTCGCGATGAATCCGCGCGTCGCGGCGCAGACCGCCGACCAGCTCGCGGCATACCTGCGGCGCGGCAACGCCGCCGCGGGAATGCCGTCCTTCGCCGACCTGTCCGACAGCGACCGCGCGGCGCTCGTCCGCTACGTGAAGGACCTCAATGCCGACACCATCACGAAGCCGACCCTCACCGGCGCGACCACCCGTCCGAAACTGTCGGGCACTCCTCAACCGGGCGACTGGCGCACATATAACGGCTCCGAGTCCGGCAATCGCTTCAGTCCCCTCGACGGGATCACGACCGCCAATGTCTCCAGACTCACGCTGAAATGGGTGTTTCCGATCCAGCATTTCGGGCTCGAGACGACGCCACTGGCGGCGGACGGCATGCTGTACGTCACCGGGCCCAACCAGGTGTTCGCGATCGCGGCCCGGACCGGCGCGCTCGCGTGGCAGTACTCGCGCCCGCCGACCGGCGGCCTTGCCGGAGACGCGCGCCTGGGCACCAATCGCGGCGTCGCACTGCTTCGCGACCGGATCTTCTTCGTCACCGACAACGCCCATCTGCTCGCGCTCGATCGCGCCAGCGGCGCACTCGTCTGGGAAACGCCGATGGCCGAGCACACCACCGGCCACCACTACGGCGGCACCGTGGCGCCCCTCATCGTCGGCGATACGGTGGTCGTGGGCGTTGCCGGCGCAGACCAGGGCATTCGCGGATTCGTCGCGGCGTTCGCGGTTGACACCGGCGCGCTGGTCTGGAGAACGTGGACCGTGCCTCGTCGAGGCGAACCGGGCAGCGAGACCTGGCAAGGCGCCGAACCGGTGACGGGCGGCGGATCGACGTGGCTCACGGGCTCATACGACGCAGCGTCGGACACGCTGTATTGGGCGACCGGCAATCCGTGGCCGGGCGCCGATGACGCCGATCGGCCGGGCGACAATCTGTACACGAACTGCGTGCTCGCGCTGAACGCCAGGACCGGCGCACGCAGATGGCACTACCAGTTCACGCCGCACGACGTGAAGGATCGGGATGCGACGGAGCCGAACGTGCTGATCGACACCGTTTACCGCGGCGCAACGTCGAAGCTCCTGCTGCACGCGGACCGCAACGGCTTCTTCTATGTACTGGATCGAACAACCGGAGCGCTGCTCCTGGCAAAGCCCTTCCTGCGCCGCGTGGACTGGGCGTCGGCCATCGGATCGGATGGGCGGCCAGTGGTGAGGGATCCGCGCGGCTGCCCGAGCGACGCGGCCAACTGGTCCTCGACGGCCTACTCGCCGCG
>JABFWM010000280.1 GCA_013362195.1 Acidobacteriota bacterium | reverse complement strand
CATCGCGCGCGCGAGCGCCACCCGCGCGCGTTCGGCGTCGATCTGTTTCTGGAGGACCTGCAATTCCGCGTTGGCGCCGATCGCCTGCGCGATCGCCTCGGCGGGCGACGGCAGCGATCCCCCTTCCAACGGATCCGCCAGCGTGGACACCGTCTCGAGCGGGTAGGCGAGCAGCGCGTTCAACTCGGTGCGCGCGGCGGCGATCTCGCCTCGTGCGCGGGCGCTCTCGTTCTGCGCCTCGGACAAGGCGAGCTGCGCCTGGAGCGCGTCGAGCCGCGGTGAGGCGCCGGTTTGAAAACGCTCCTGCGCGGCGTCGCGCGCCCGCGTGGCGATGGTCTCGAGTTCCTGCGCGATGTCGAGCCGCCGCACCGCGGCGACCGTCTGGTAATACGCGCGCCGCACGTCGCTTCGCACGTCCGCCGTGACACGCGCGGTCTCCGCTTCGGTGACCGCCAGCGTGGCGTTCGCGACGTCGATCCGGCGCCGCCGCTTCCCCGAGATCTCGACCGGCACCGCGCCGCCGAACGACCAG
Organism: Acidobacteriota bacterium; assembly: GCA_013362195.1. GTDB lineage: Bacteria > Acidobacteriota > Vicinamibacteria > Vicinamibacterales > 2-12-FULL-66-21 > QHWT01. The sequence continues at coordinate 7,652 of JABFWM010000280.1, read as the reverse complement.
TGCGGCGTTTCGCGCTCCGCTTCGACGGTGACTTCGGGATTGGGCCGCTGGCCGGCCGCCTGCACCGCGGCCAGATCGATCGCGCGCGCGCTGCGCGCCGCGAGCACCGCGCGGTTTGCCTCGATCGCTCGCGCGATCGCGTCGTCGAGGGTGAGGGCCGGGGGCGCCTGGGCGTGGAGGAGAGCACTGGCGAGCAGTAAGGTCATGAGCCCGCATGCGGGCCACGCGTTCATCGAAGCATCCTAATTCGACCAATCTTCACTTGTCACGGTTTGCGCGCAGTCGCCGACATCCGCAGGCCACGGCCGAGGACCTGTCACGAAAGGTCACCAAGCACACCAAGCCCCAAAGGTGGATCGCTATCTTGTTGTGGATTTGCGGCCGGGAAGATCCACGAGATGCTCTACGCCGGGCAGGTAAGACCGGGGAACACCCGGCGTTCGAGCGGAACGATCAGAAAACAGGTATTCGCGCGGTGCAGAGGACCGTCAGCGCACGCACTTGCAGAGCGAAGCGGAGAGGCAGCGCTGGTGGCCCGTCGACGCTGATCAAAGGACCACCTCGCGGGCGGGACGTCACGGCTGCCGGCGTTGCTCCTGTCTTGACGCGCTTGTCGAGACTACGAGCGATGACGCCTGCGATTGAGATTCCGCGGATCCCCTGGCTGACCGGAGGTTCTGCATCGAAACCGTGGACGGTTTCCGTCCGCGCCCACGCTCGACGAAGCTGTGTGTCGCATCCCCGCGGCCCGCGCCGTGATCTCTTCTACGCCTCAAGGCGCCGCCGGCGGCGTCGAGAACGCCGCAGTGGCGCCGCTGAGCGTGCCCGTCAGCACGTCGAAGCTGAGGCGGAACGCCGCGAGCACCGACCGGGCCTGCCGCTCGCCTCCCACGGTTGCGGGGAAGGACGGGAACGTAATCTCGAGCACGTCGGACGGCCCGAGCACGCGGAGCAGCGTCTTCTGGCCGCTCGCGACATATTGCTGCCCCGTCGTCAATCCGACACCGGAGACGCCCACCAGCCTGATGTCGACGAGCACGCGCGGCGGCTCGAAGAGCAGCGGGTCGAGCACCAGCGTGCTCACGATTTCGGCGCTCCCCGACAGTGCGACACTCTCGGTGGCATCGTTCACGGTCCCCGAAATGGGGATTTGCATGGCTCCGGGCAGCGCCGCCGCGGCGGCAGATGCGCCGAGCGGCAACGGACTCGGGGCCATCCCGAAGAGGCCTGCAAGAGCGACAACACAAATCAGCCGACGCATAGACATCGTTTCTCCTGACATCGCCGCCTCGACGTGGGCGGCATCTCGACCCGGCGGCGCTCGGTCAGCGTCCGCGCGCAGGTCCGGGTTTCCCGTTCGCTTGACGCGTCATGTATTCGACCAGGGCCTCCACATCGGCATCGCCGAGACGCAGGTTCGGCATCTGCACCTGGTTGTATTGCGCGTGCAGGGCCATGGCGATCGGATCCCGCTCCGCCAGCAACTGGTCCGGTCGTTGAATGAACCGGCGCAGCCATCTGCCATCGCGCCTCTCGGTCACACCGGACAGATCCGGACCGATGCGGTCACCGCCGCCGATCGTGTGGCACGCAGCACACTTGCTCTGGAACAAATAGCCGCCCGCGCCGAAGCCGGCAATGGGTGCGGCGGTCGAATAGCTGCGCCGTCCGTCAGCCGGATCGCGTGTCCATCCGATCAGAAAATTTCGGATGGTCGTCGCGAGAAAGCGCGGGTTATCGACCGCGGAGTTGAGCATCCACGCCCCCGTCCCTTCGTTCCCGATCATCAGGCTTGGCTGGTGGCCATCGGGATTCGCGGCATCCGTCATCGAATACAGCCCGAGCCGTTTCTGCAGGAGCGTGATGTCGTCCCGCTGCCCTGTGAGGAACAGCCATCCCGGTCCGACATGGAACTTCTCCGCATACGCCCTGAGCACCTCGGGCGAGTCGAACTCCGGGTCGATCGTGATCGAATAGAAGAAGATGTCCTTGCCGACATGATCCGCGAGTAGCCGCTGCACCTGAGCGAGCTTGGCCGTCTCGAGCGGGCAGCGGTCCTTGCAGCTCGTGTAAATCATGTTGATCACGACCGCCTTCCCCTTCAGCAGGTCGTCGTAGAACCGCACCGTGCGGCCGTCCTGGGTGATGAGCGGCACGTTGGGAAAGCGGTCCGCGGCCTCCGTACGGCGCTCGATGCTGGCGGCGAACAGCAGGGCCGCCAGCACTGCGCCCAGCAGAAGCGCGATAGCAGGGGGCGTGCGACGTGGCTGGTGCACGGTCGATCATCTCCTGGCTCGGGAGCACGGGCGACGCGGGCATCCGACCCGCGTCATGCCTTACGGGAGGACCTCCGTCGGATCGTGGAAGGTCACCCCTTGCGGCGTGGGAATCGGCGTCGGCAGGGGGCGGAGGAACGGGGCGCCGCCATCGTCGAGTTCCCACCGAAGCAGCATGGCGTTGTCCTCGTGCACGGTATTGTGGCAGTGCTCCATGTACATGCCGCCGAAGTCGCGGAACTGCATCGTAAGGGTGACGCTCCCGCCCGGCCGCAGCCGGTAGACGTCTTTGCGGCCGCGCTCCCACGGTGGCACCATGTCGGCGCTGCCGTCGCGCGCGAGAATGCGGCCCTCCTCGAAATGAATGTGCACCGGGTGGTCCCAGCCGCCGCCGCCATTCTTCAGCGTCCAGACCTCGCGCGTGCCGTAGCGCGGTGCAGCCGACACCCGGCCGAAGTCCGCCGCGAGCGCGGCGCCGCCGTTCGTCTTGATCCCCCAAGGGCCGAAGAACGACGTCACCGGATCGCTGCTCGTCTGGCTCGCCCCGCGAGCCCACTCGAAGACCCGTTCGCGTGCCACCGGGATTGCGGACAGATCAGGGTTGGGGACCAGCGTGGCCGGGACCTGGCTCAGATCGGGCCTGGCCGGATCGCGGACGATCCGGAACTCGAGGAACCTCCCGACGCACGGATCGGGCGACACTCCCGACAGCGCTTCGCGCACGGTGAGATCGGCGTGCGGCCCCTTCCCGTCCTGGTGTTCGCACAGGTTCACCATCCAGACCTTCTGCCCGACGCTGTAACGCGAGAAGTCGATGACGATGTCGTACCGCTCGGCGATCCCCATCTCGTCGGTCTCGGTCAGCAGCACCGGCTGCGGCAGCAGGTTGCCATCGTTGCCAATCTGCCACATCGGCGAGCCGTCGCTCAGGGCGAGCCTCAGGAAGCGCGACACCGACGCGTTCAGGATGCGGAAGCGGTATTTGCGGCGCTCGACTTCGAAGTACGGCTTGTACACGAGGTTGACGGTCATCACGTCGCCGAGGAACCCGTCGAAGTTGAAGATGTCGAACAGCAGCTGCCCGTCTTGATCCCACGCCTTGTCCGCAAGCATGAGGTTCACGTCGTAGTCCAAGTTCCCCCAGGCGTTGTCGGTCCCGCTCGGCAACTGCAGGTTGACGCCATCGTTGATCGCCTCGTTACCGCGATCGACGGCGCTGTAGATGTTGAACATGCCGGCGTTGCCCTTGTACACGTTCTGCGACGTGAAGCTGAACATGTGGTCGTGAAACCAATGCGTGCTCATGGTCTCGCACCAGTCGCCCGGGACTTTGACGATCCCGCCGGAGTCATCCGGCGATCCGGCGCGCGGATTCGTCGCGTCGACGTTGATGCTCTTCATGCCCGCGAGGACGATGGGATAGTGGTAGTCGTAGAACTGGTTCGGAAAGAAGTATGCGCCGGTGAAACCGTCGTTCTCGGCGCCATGATGCCCGTTGTGCTCGTGCGTGGAAATCGTGTGCCGCCCGAAGCCGCCATTGACTCTCGCGTCCACCGGCAGCCGGTTGTGGTGGCGAAAGAGAATGGGCTCGCCGTATCGCCCGATCATCAGTTTGGGAGGCAGCGTGCCCATGAACGTCCACAGCTTGTCGGGACGCTGGTCGGGGAGACCCGGGTGGAACCGCGGCCGGAGCGGATCGCTCGCGAGGATGCCGGAGTTGAGCGCCGACGTCACGTGCGGGTTATAGATGGTGTTGACCTTCGCTCCTTCCTGCGTCACCTGAATGGCGACTTTCGGCGGAAGCAGGTCCCACAATTGATGCGCCCAGATCGGACCCGGGGGGCGTCCCTCGATCGGTCCAAAGCCGCCGCCCAACTCCGGGGCGACGGGCTGCGGCGTCGTGTTCGCTTCCCTGGTTGGCGCTGGCGTGAGCGCCGACAGCGGCGTGCGCGGCAGCACGTCGAACCGGGGCATGGGCTGGGTGAACGACGCGACACCGAAGAGCGGGCTCGGCGGCGCGCCGGTCGGGATCGACGACGACGCGTAGACGCTGCCGGCAAACGGGCTCAGCCCATTGATCGGCGCGAGCATGCCGCCCGCGGTGACAAGGCCCCACTTGATCAAATCGCGGCGCGAGATCTGGCCCCACGAGTACGCCTTGACGATGTCGGCCCGGTTCTTCCGCGCGTGCTCGGCTTCCCTGAGCCGGGCTTTGGAAGCGCTGTCTGAAAGATACACTCTCGTTCCTTTCCGCCGGTCGCGCCGGCGCTGCCGTCTTGACCTCATCCCTGCGTGCCGCACGCTCGCGTCCGCGTGTGCTTCGCCCTACGGACGGACCCCGACGCCTCCAGCCAGTCATCAGCGCGCGTACGCTACTTCGCTGCGCGCCGGACCCACGACAAAGCTCTTCCTGCTCGCTCCCGTGAGCGGGTCGGTGAGCACGACGTGAATCATGAAGACCCCGCGATCAGGGATCGCTCACCACGCTGTCGCGGGAACCCGGAGGGAGCCAGGCGCCTCAGAAGGAACGATCGTAAGCAGCCCCGTGCGCCGCAGCGTATTGGGCGATCTCCCGAGTTCACCCCGGAAAGCCCCGGACTTCAGTTCGCCCGCTGCGAATCGAGGCAGGCCGCCGTCGGTGCAGCTCGCACGCTCGGAGTTGATCTTCGATGAGGCCCAGCCAAAAGTTGCGCCAGTGTGGGTTGCGGCGGGCTTCGGCGTTCATCGTCGCGCCGTGGTATTACCGCGCCGTACGGCTTGCCATTCCGAAGTTCGAGATCCACACACGACTCTCTGTCGGGCTGACGAGCCGAGTACGCGCAAGGTTGACGCCGAGGCGCCGGACTCGCTGCCGCCAGCACCGCCGTTGTCCTCTGCATTGTGTACAAGAAGGCACGAGTTCATCACCGCCACGCATGCGAGATGATTTGTCGTACGCGATCTGCTTCACGAACATCCTTCGCACCACCGCTCATTCGCGACGCGGCAGGGTGATTGGTGCCTGGAGCCTGCGCACCCACGTCCACACGACCGCCTGTCGCCCGTCGGTATCGACGAAGATCGCCCCGTCCTCGTCGGTGCGGAAAATGCGCGCGCCCGCGTCGCGGTAGCGCGCGACGACGACAGGGGCGGGATGGCCGAACGGATTGCGGCGGCCGGCGCTGAAGATCACGGCCGCGGGGTGAGCGGCGTCCACGAACACCGGCGAGCTGCTGCCGGCGCTGCCGTGATGCGGGGCCTTCACGATGACGATCGGGGCCTGGCCCAGGTGCGGCGCGATCGCGCGCTCGACGTCGCGTCCGATGTCTCCGGGCAGCACGATCTCGACGTCGCCGATCCGCACGTCGAGGACGACGGAGTCGTCGTTGCGCACCTTGCGGCGCTCCCAATCCGGCGCCGGCGGGTGCAGCACACGAACCGCCGGCGGTCCTGACGCGAGCGTCTCGCCGGCGTGGACCGCTCGCCATTCGATGCCCTGCGCGTTGGCGACGTCGCGGACGCGCAGCAGCGGCTGGTGATGTGGGACGGGCACCCCTTCGAAGATGCCGCCCGGGTGCAACGCGCGCACGACGGCGGGTGCACCCCCGATGTGATCGGGATCGCCGTGCGTGAGCACCACGGATCCGAGGCGGCGCACGCCGAGCGCCCACAGCGCCGGTACGACGACGCGGCGGCCGACGTCGAACGATCCCCCGGCGCTGCCGCCCGCATCGACGAGCAGTGGAGAGACCGGCGCGCGATCCGGTGACATGACGATGGTCGCGTCGCCTTGGCCGACGTCGAGAAACACGATCCGCGTCCATCCCGGAGGCGGCGGCGCGACCCGCGACGCCTGGACGGCGGACGGCGCGACGGCCAGCAGCAGCGCACTGACGATGATCAGTGCCGCACCGGCGCCGACGAGACGCCGCCGCAGGCGCCCACCGGATGTCAGCGCCCCGATGACGAGCACCCACCCGGCGTACCAGGCCGCGATCGTTCCGAGCGACGGCGGGGGGACGTCGAGCACGAGCCAGGGGGCGATGTCGACGAGCCCCGCCGATCCAACGAGCGCGCGCGTGGCGTGGTGCGCGATCCACCCGCAGACCGACGCCGCACCCGCCGACACGACGTCGCACAGCACGGCGGCGAGCCCGGCAATCTGAATGAGCGACATCAGCGGGATGGCGGCGAAGTTCAGGACGAGGCCGGCCAGGCTGATGCGCCCGAACAGCCGTGCGCCGATCGGGGCCAGCGCGACTTCCGCGCACAACGTCGCGACGCCGAGCGCACGGGCGGCGACGAGCATCCCGTGGAGCGTGCGGCGCCAGCGCGGGACGCTGCGCGCGCGCTCGGGTGCGGGAATGAACCGTTCCGCCGCAACGACAATCGCGAGCGTCGCGGCATAGGAAAGCACGAAGCCCGGATCGAGAAGGGACAACGGTGCGCTGACGGCGGCGACGGCAGAGACGACCGCGAGCGTGTTCAGCGCGGGACCGCGATGATCGAGGACGCGTGCGGCGAGAAAGATGATGCCGGCGAGCGTGGCCCGAAGGATCGACGCCGCCAGGCCCGCGGCGTAGCCGTAGAAGGCGAGCAGCACGATCGCGGCGGCGGCCGTGGTGCGCGGCGCCAGGCCCATCCATCGACCGAGCAGCACGAGCAGCGCCGTCAGGAGCGCGATGTTGCCGCCCGAAATCGCGATCACGTGGTAGGTCCCCGCTTCCTGCAGCCGGCGCTCGTCGTCGGCATCGAGGCCGCTGCGATCGCCAATCAGAATCGCGGTGACCACGCCGGCGGCGCGGGCGCTCCAGCGCCCGACCGCGCGTCGGGTGACGTTTCGCACGTGCGCGCGCAGGGCGGCCGCGGATTCCTGCAGCCACGTTCCGCGCGCATCAACCGCGATCAGCGCGGCGCTCTTGACCGATCCGGTCAGCGCAATCTCCTGCCGCGCCAGCCGGTCGCGATCGCCCGGCACGCCCGGATCCCGGTAATCGATCGGCTCGCGCAGCGCCGCGACGAGTGTGACGCGCCGCCCTTCCGTCCAGTCGCGGGCGGCCGCCGCCGCGAGGGCGCCGGAGACGGACAGCCGCACGCCGCCGCGTGCGTGGACGAGGCCGTCGCCGCTGCCGGCATCGCGGACGTCCAGCAGGAGGGAAATGCCCGACGGCGAGGGGCTCGCGTCGGTGCGCAGGATCCCGCTCAGGCGGACCGGCGCCTCAGGCGCATGACGATGGAACCAGGCGAGGAGCGGAGGAGAAGCGGCGCGTTCCGCGGCACGCGCGCCGATCACGGCGCCGGCGGCCAGACATCCGCACGCCGACGCCGCAATCCCGATGGAGGCCCATCGGCGCGCGAGCGCCACGAGCGCGAGGATCCAGGCGAGGAACAGCGCGA
>JABFWM010000032.1 GCA_013362195.1 Acidobacteriota bacterium | reverse complement strand
GTTCGCGCGCCGCTGCGGCGCGGCTGGACCATCGCGCGGGCTACTCCGGAGCAGGATTGAGCTCGAAGCTCCAGACCGTATCGTCGGCCGCGGCGACGACGTACTGACGGCCATCGAGCTCGTAGGTGATCGGGCCGTTGGTCACGGGCGCGTTGAGAATCGAACGCCAGTGCGCGCGCCCGCTGGCCGCATCGTGCGCGACGAGATCGTTGGACGGCCCACCCGAGAAGAGCACGTTGCCCGCGGTGCTCAAGAGACCCGAGCGCACGTTGCCTTCCCAGAGGTGGCTCCAGCGGACGCGCCCGGTCTTGTAGTCGATCGCCTGGAGCATCGATTCCGACCAGCCGCCCCGCTCGCCGCCGCCCCATCCCATCGGGTTGTCGCTGGTGTCGTACAAGTAATAGATGCCGTAGCCCCGCACCGCGCTGACGTAGAACAGCCCCGTCTGCGGACTGAAACTCGGCGAATACCAGTTGGTTGCGCCGCCGACGTTGGGGGTGACGAGCGTGCCGTCCGGCCGTGGAAATTTCGCCGGATCGGGGATCGGCTGTCCTTTCGGATCGTACCCTTTCCGCCAGTTCGTCTTCACGAAGTCGGTGGAGACGAGCGCGCGTCCGGTGACGCGATCCAGCAGGAAGTACTGGCCGTTGCGCGCCGCCTGGGCGAGGAGCCTGCGCTTCTCGCCGCCGGCTTCGTCGTCGATCAAGACCGCGGTCTCGGTGGAGTCCCAGTCGTGGGTGTCGTGCGGCGACGACTGGTGATACCAGGCCAGCGTTCCGGTGGCGGCCTTCAGCGCGACGATCGAGCCGGTGAACAGGTTGTCGCCGGGGCGCGTGCGTTCGGCCATGACCGGCTGCGCGTTGCCGGTCGTGACGTAGATGTAGCCGAGATCCGGATCGTAGGTGATGGGCGTCCACGTCATGCCGCCGCCGTGCCGCATCGCCTCCTCGGTGGGCCACGTTTCCGCGCCGGGATCGTTCTTGCTCTGCGGCACCGTATACCAGCGCCATTCCACCGTCCCGGTCTCGAGGTTGTGCGCCTGGACGTAGCCGGGAATGTCGAAATCGTCGCCGCTGACGCCGACGATGAGCCGGTCCTTCACCACGGTCGGCGCCACCGACGCGTAGTAGAAGCGGTCCATGTCGCAGATCTGCCGCCGCCAGCGTTCCTTGCCATTGGCGATGTCGAGCGAGATCAGATAGCAGTCGGGCGTCTCGACGTACAGCCGGTCTTCGACGATCGCGACGCCGCGGTTGGACAGATGGTTGCCGCCCGTGCTCGGCCACTGGTAGTGCCACAGTTCGCGGCCGCTGCGCGCGTCGACGGCCCACACGTGATCCGGCACGGTGAAATAGAGCACGCCGTTGACCTGGAGCGGCGTGCTCTTGATCGAACCGGGCGGGGCGGCGCCGCCGGATCGGATCCGGTACATCCACGCGAGGCTCAACTGGTGCACGTTCCGCGTGTCGACCTTCGACAGCGTGCTGAACCGGCGTCCGGAGTAGTCGCCGTTGAAGGTCGGCCAGCTGTCGATCGGCGGCTTGCCGAGCGTCGCCGGATCGAGCCGCCCCTGCGCCGCGAACGTCGCCGGCACGAGCGCGATGGCGAGGATGGCGCCACACCAACGGAGGATCGCGGATCCCGTCATTTCAACGTCTCCAGATACGCCACGACGTCGTGCATGGCTTTGTCGGTCAAGCGATCCAGCAGGTCGACATGCGCGGCATACGGATCGTGCTTGACGATCTGCATCCCCGGCTGGCGCCTGAACGATCGGTACTGGCCGGACGCCTCACGCACCGCGACCTGAAAATCGTCGAGCGTGATCAGATCGCCGGTGACCGTGGCGCCGTCAGGGGTCGTGATCGTCAGCGACAGCGGCCGTCGCGAGCCGCGGCCCGCGGCGGCGGCCGGAAAGACGAAGCGCTGCTGGATGTCCACGGGCTTGTAGCGGCTCCCGTAGCCAGCGAGATCCCCGGCCGGCGAATGACAGGTCGTGCAGCGCCCTTCGCCGTTGAAGTACGCCGCGCCCGCCGTCGCGTCGCCGGTCAGCACGTTCTTCACTTCGTACGCGGGCGAACCCTGCAGCGTGTCGTTGATGCGCTGCCAGATGTAGTGCGACAGGTCGGTGATCTGCGCGTCGGTGAGGCCGGCGCTCGGCGCGCCGGACTGCGTCGGATGGCCGCGCTTGAGCAACGGGCCGATCGCGCTGCCATAGCGATCGCGCAGCACCAGCGGCGATCGAACCAGGTTGGCGCCCCGGTCGGTCCCGCGCGCGGTCGTGCCGTGGCAGGTCACGCACTCGGTGACGTAGGTGTGCTCGCCGCGCCCGGCCGCGGCCTCGTCGACGCGGTGCCGGTCGGCGGCGCCGACGTGGGCGCGGGGACCGCGGGCCACCGGCGCCCCGCCGCGGGTCGCCGGGATTACGATCGAATCGCGCCCGAAATGCTTCGTCAGATAGCTCAGCACGACGTCGAACTCCTCGGGCGTGACCGCCGCGCCCCGCGCCGTCTGCATCGTGACGATCGTGGCTTCCCACTGCGATCGCGACCGGCCTTCGGCGGTGACGCGATCGGCTGGATGACACCTCGTGCAGACGCGCACGAACGTCTCGCGCGCCTTGAGATCCTCGGGCGTGTCCTGCGCCGGCAGCGTCGTCGGCGCCTGCGCGGCGTCCACTCGCGCGCGCGGCAGCGCGGCGGCGGCAATGAGGACGAACGAGGCAATCAGGAACAGGACGCGCCTGGTCGTCATCGAGAGGGTCACCTGCAGATGGCGGGTCTGAAGACCCGCCCTACGTCTGTCTTGTCCGTGTCCATCGCCCGTGCCACGAACGGCGGGTCTGAAGACCCGCCCTACGTCTGTCTTGTCCGTGTCCATCACCCGTGCCACGTAGGGCGGGTCTTCAGACCCGCCCCGTCATGATCGGTGTCCATCCGCGAACACGACGCACATCACGCGCTCACCATCGCAGCCATTCTTCCAGATGTGCGGCCACGAAATCATCATCCGCGAGGTGCGGATAGGCGCGCGAGACGCGGTCGATCTCCGCGGCCTGACCGGGACTGAGCGTTTCATGGGGATTCAGGCACCGGGCGCTCGCCACGAGCCCCTGCCGGCGCAACACCTCCTGAATCCCGGCGATGCATCCGGCGAACCCGTGAGCGGCATCGAAGAACGCCGCGTTCGCGTCGGTGACTTCGATGCCGTGGCAAAGCAGCGCCGCCGGCACCTCGCCGTCGACGGCCGCCGTGTGGCAGTCCGCCAGCAGCGCGACGGCGCACTGCGTCCACACCGCCCAGTGCCCGAGCAGGCCGCCGACGATGCGGCGCGTACGCTGGCCAGGACCGATCCCGAAACGACACGGCGTCACGAGGTCGGCGACGATCGCGTCGTCGTTGCCGGTGTAGAGCGCGATGTCGTCGCGCTTCGCGTCGGCGACGGCGCGGACCACATCGAGCGTCTGATACCGGTTGAACGGCGCGATCTTGATCGCGACGACCGCGGGAATCGCGGCGAACCGGCGCCAGAACTCGTAGGAAAGCCGGCGGCCGCCGACCGACGGCTGCAGGTAGAACCCGATGAGGGGAAGACGTTCCGCGACGCGTTCGCAGTGCGCGATCAGCGCGGCATCATCGGCGTCCGCGAGCGCGGCCAGGCTCAGGAGCCCGGCATGGTAGCCGAGCCGCGCCAGGCAATCGGCTTCCCGCAACGCCTGGTCGGTGCGCCCGCAGACGCCGCCGATGCGGATCAGCGGGACCGTGCGCGCGGCATCCGCACGGTTCATTTCCTCGGCCGCGATCGTGAGCACCGGCTCGAGCAGCCCGATCGTCGGATCGCGGATCGCGAACTGCGTCGTGTGCACGGCGACCGCGAGGCCGCCCGCGCCGGCGGCGGCATAGTAACGGGTCAGCGCGCGCTGATGGCGCTCGTCGAACCGGCCGCTGCCGTCGAGCGCCAGCGGATGCGCCGGAATGACCTGCCCCTCGTCGAGCGCGGCACGAACGGCGGTCGGAAGCGCGGCCATCTAGAATCGTCCGGCGCGCGATTCGAAGTGCGTGGGTTTTCCGAGCGTCTCGCCGCCGCGGCGCACCCAGTCCGCCGTCCACGACAACAGCTGCGTTGCATCCACGCGCGGCGCTCCCAGCAACGCCCAGCCGCGCGTCCCGTTGCTCAGCAGCGCATCGTCGGCCTCGTCGCCCATCAACGACGCGTCGACGCCGAGCCGCTGCGCCAGCTCGCGGCACACGCGGCGCACGCTCAGTTCCTCGCGGCCGGCGATGTTGACGACGAGCGGCGGCGTCGCCGCGTGCGCCAGCGCGGCGAGCGCCATCGCGTTGGCGTCCGCCTGCCAGATCACGTTGCAATATCCCATGGTGAGATCGATCGCTTCGCGGCGCGCCAGCCGCTGCGCGAGATCGACGAGCACGCCGTAGCGCATCTCGACCGCGTAATTGAGGCGCAGGATCGCGGCGCGGGTGCCGCGGGTCCGGCTGAAGTACTCGAACATCCGTTCGCGCCCGAGGCAGCTCATCGCGTACTCGCCGACGGGAGACGGCCGATCGTCTTCGCGCGATCCGCCGCGGCCGTGCGGCGTCAGGCCGTACACGTTCCCGGTCGAGAACGCGACGATCGCGCTGTGCTGATAGCGCTCGCAGACGATCGAGGGCAGGTGCGTATTCATGGCCCATGTCAGCGGCTCGTCGCCGGTCGATCCGAACTTGCGGCCGGCCATGTAGACGACATTGGGCGCGTCGGGCAGCCGCGCCACCGCCGCCGCATCCAGCAGATCGCAGCGGATCGTCTCGATGCCGTCAGCCTCGAACGTCCCCTGCAGCGCCGGCGACGAGAAGCGCGACACCGCAATCACCCGATGCGCTGCGCCGGCCGCGTCCATCGCACGCCGCGCCATCCGCGCCAGCGTAGGGCCCATCTTGCCTGCCGCGCCGAGCACGATCACGTCACCAGGGCAGCGGCGCATGGCGTCAATCGCCACGTCGGACGGGTCGCTCAACAGCGCCTCGAGATGCGCGACGTCGCGAATCGCTGCGGGTGCCTCCATGCGCGCCTATTATGAGGCCGGCGCCGATGAGCACGGATTCCCGCAATCGCGACCCGATGTCGCTGCCTGGCGGCGCGTCCGTCCGGATCCGCGAGATGAGGATCACCGATATCCCGGCCGGACTCGCGCTGTGCCGCGCCAGCGGCTGGAACCAGACCGGACGCGACTGGCAGCACTTCCTCATCGCCGCGCCGCGCGGCGCGCTCGTCGCCGAGCAGGACGGGCGGGTCGTCGGGACGGTGGCGACGCTCCCGTACGGACCGTTCACCTGGATCTCGATGGTGCTGGTCGACCCGGTCGTCCGCGGCCGGGGCATCGGCATGGCGCTCCTGCATCGAGGGCTCGCGCTCGTTCCCGGCGATGTGGTGGCGCGGCTCGATGCCACGCCCGCCGGTGAAGTGCTGTACCGGCGGCTCGGCTTCACCAGAGAGATCGCGCTCGCACGCTGGTTCGCCGATCACACTGCCCCGCCCGCGCCGCTCGTCCCCGGCGTCCGGCCGCTCGAGGCCGCTGACTGGCCGGGCGTGCGCGAGATGGACCTGCGCGCGTTCGGGGCATCGCGCGCGCGACTGCTCGCACGCCTCGCGCGCGAAGCGCCGGAATACGCGTGGATTGCGGATGGCCAGGGCGGCATGCTGCGCGGCTTCGTCTTCGGCCGGCACGGACACGTGCGCGACCACGTGGGACCGCTCGTCGCGGAGAGCGCCGGGATCGCGCAGGCGCTCCTCGCGGCCTGCCGCCAGTCGCATCCCGATCGCCCTCTTTTCATCGATGCGCCGGACGATCAGCGCGAGTGGACGAACGCCCTGTCGGCGTCAAGGTTCGCGATCGAGCGTCCCTTTCTGAGGATGTACCGCGGTCAGCTCACGTCGCCGGGTCAGCGCGCCCTGGTATTTGCCATCGCAGGCCCTGAATTCGGTTAGGGAGAAGGCGAAGGTCGAACGAGCGTTCGCACACGCCATTGGGAATGCCGGGTCTGAAGACCCGGCCTACATTCTTCTGTGTTCTTCTGTGTTCTTCTGTGGCCTGTGTTCTGCTGTGGCCCTTGTGTTGTTCTGTGGCTACAGCTTCGCGCCGAGGTAGGCGCAGACGCGCAGCAGGTCCGCGAAGACGCCGGCCGCCGTCACCGCGGGGCCGGCGCCGGGCCCCTGCACCACGAGCGGGTTCTGATCGTAGCGTTTGGTCACGAACCGCACGACGTTGTCCGTGAGGTTGATGTTGGCGAACGGATGCGAGCGCTCCAGCGCGACGAGGCCGACGGTCGCCCGTCCGGTGGCGGCATCGAGCGTGCCGACGTAGCGCAGCACCCGTCCGCTGCTCTGCGCGGTCTTGTAGCGTTCCAGCATCGCCGCGTCGAGTTCCGGCAGGCGTTCGAGGAACTCGTCCGCGCTGCATGACGCGAGCGGCGGTGGAATCAGGCTCTCGAGCTGCACGTCGGCGAGCTCGAGGCGCAGCCCCATTTCGCGGCCGAGGATGATCAGCTTTCGCGCCACATCCATCCCTGACAGATCGTCGCGCGGATCCGGCTCGGTATAGCCGCTCGCCTTCGCGTCGCGAACGACCGCCGAGAACGGGCGGGTGCCGTCCCAGACATTGAACAGGTAGGACAAGGTGCCGGAGAGAATGCCCTCGATGCAGCGGATCTCGTCGCCGGTCTCGCGCAGGTCGCGCAAGGTCTGGATGATCGGCAGCCCTGCGCCGACCGTGGCTTCATAGAGGTAGTGGGCGCCGCCGAGCCGCCGCGCGTCGTGGACGCGCTCGTAGAGCGCCCAGTCCGCGCTGTTCGCCTTCTTGTTGGGCGTGACGATGTGAATCCCGGCGCCGAGCCACCGCGGATAGTGCGCCGCGATCCCGGCGCTCGCGGAGCAGTCGATTACCACGGCATGCGGCAGGCGCTCGGCGTGGACGTGTTCTTCGAAGCGGCGCAGGTCCGCAGGCGCCCCCGACCTGAGCTGCGTCCGCCAGTCCGACAGCGCCACGCGGGGCTCGCCCAGCAGCATCCGCGCCGAGGTCGTGATGCCGCGGACGCGCAGATCGAGCCGTGCGCGCCGCGACAGCCGCTCCGCCTGCGACGCCAGTTGATCGAGCAGCGCGCCCCCGACGAGGCCGGGGCCGATGAGGCCGATCGAGATGGTGTGCGGCGACAGGTAGAAGCTGGCGTGCACGGATCCGAGCGCGCGCGTCGCCTGCCGCTCGTCGATGACGAGCGAGATGTTGCGCTCCGATGCGCCCTGCGCGATCGCGCGGACGTTCACGCCGGCGTTGCCGAGCGCGCCGAACACCTTGGCCGCCACGCCCGGGGTCCCCGCCATGGCGTCGCCGACCACCGAGAGAATGCTGCAGCCCTGCACGACATCCACGTTCTGGATCTGCCCGAGCCGCAGCTCGCTCTCGAACGTCGCGCGAACCACCTGCTCCGCGCGCCCGGCTTCGGCCTGCGGCACCGCGAAGCAGATCGAATGCTCGGATCCGCCCTGGGAAATCAGAATCACCGAGATGCCGTGCTCGCGCAGCGCCCCGAAGAGGCGCTGCGCCGTTCCCGGGACGCCAATCATGCCCGCCCCTTCGACGTTCACGAGCGCCGTCGCGTCGATGGTGGTGATCCCTTTGATCGGATGCGACGACGCCGGCCGCGCGCAGATGAGCGTGCCGGCCTTCTCGGGCGCAAACGTATTGCGGATCCGGATCGGGATGCCTTTGACCACCGCCGGCGCCATCGTCTGCGGGTGGATGACCTTGGCGCCGAAGTAGGCGAGCTCCATCGCCTCCTGGTACGAGAGCGAGTCGATCACGGTCGCGTCGGGCACGCGGCGCGGATCGGCGCTCAGCACGCCGTCGACGTCGGTCCAGATGTGGATCTCGTCGGCATCGAGGAGATCGCCGACGATCGACGCCGAGAAGTCGCTGCCGTTCCGGCCGAGCGTCGTCTGCACGCCGCGCTGGTCGCGCGCGATGAAGCCGGTGATGATGAGCGTCGCGGCGGGATCGCGCGGGGTAACGCGCTCGGCGTTCGCACGCGACTCGTTCCAGCGCACCGCCGGCCCGAGCGCGCGCCACTCCACCTCGATCAGGTCGCGCGCGTCCACCCAGTGCACCGGGCCGGGCCGCCGCGAGACCGCCGGGAAGTAGCGCGCGAACAGGCGGGTCGACCAGAT